>JAILBM010000081.1 GCA_024680925.1 Butyrivibrio sp. | reverse complement strand
CCACCGATTCACAAAATAGCCCATCCCTTATTTGGTCTAAATGTTGTGGTAATTAAATTGATAATAGATGTAAAGGACAAGGGCTGAAGCCACCGCCTTAGCGGTTCCTTGACATCTATTATCAATTTGAAAATCTGTTATCAAGACCAAATGAGGGAACAGGTGCTGAAACAATTATAGGTGGTGCTAAAATGAGAATCGGTTGTGCTCATTCAACAAAATATTCAATCTATAAGTTTTTTATATTGATAATATGCAAAAAAGAATTTGCATAGCATTTTTTTACAATTATGCTATACAAATTCTTTTTCAATTTCAAATAATTAAAGGAATAATCAATCTATCTCAGTACTCTTATTTATCTTAAAGGTAACTGTTTTGGTTCCAACGTATTTGCCGCTGCCGGTGATGGTCAGCTTTGCTGTTCCGGCACTGACATTATTGGAGTAGCCTGATATGACATAATCATCTTTTGTAAGAACTGTATTACCAATAGTAACGGTAATATCATCATAGTCTGGCTTTATGGCACTTCCTGTATAAGTATAGGTTGTGTTAACCTTAACCTTTGCTGAGGATAAGCTTGCTTCATATACTTTGAAGGTACAGCTTAAGCTACTGCTGCTTTCGTAATTACCTTTACCTGTGATGACTACTCTGATTCTGGTTCCGGCAGGTATTATATCAAGGTCACTTACCTGAGTTCCGGCCTTAACAGATACACCTTCTTCGTCTACAATTTTCTTTTTGGAATCAGAATAGCGGTAAATAGTTGTTGTTCCTGTATAGACGTAAGTTATGTTTTTATCATAGTCAGTTCCGGCTTTGAGTTTTACACCATTACTGTCATATACAGTAACCTGTGTTTTATTAAGTCCGGGAGTATTCTTGTATTTAACGTCCTTTGCCTGAGCATTGCAATTTGCTATGTCGGAGGCAACAATCCCGGCATTAGCTAATCGTTTTCCCTTATAATTACCCTTAAAGTTTATAGTTACTATTGCATTTCCTACTTTTTTATTGTTCTTATAAGAAAGAGTGAAATCCTTGTTCTTTTCAAGAGTTATAGTGTTTCCACTATCTGTTAAAAAGCTTATTGCAGGAACCGGTTCTGTAGCTCCCTTGGTATAGGCATAGGAGGTTGCAAACTTTATAGTAACCTTTTTACCGCTGGTATTCGTGCCTGTAGTTATATAGCTATTATCCAAGGTAACGGTAAAGGGCTGTATTGTAAAGTTAACAGTCTTTGTTCCGTAGGCATTGCCCTTACCTGTAATGATCACCTTTCCTTTTCCTACATTTACATTATTTTCAAAAGCCACTGTATAGTTGCTGCTATCCAGCTCTGTCTGAGAACAGATTACTTTAAAGCTTTCTTCATCGATAGGATCAAGCTCATCTCCCGTAAAGGTCATGGTTTTTATTCCTGTAACCTTAGCTCTGGCAATGTTGTAACCTGTAAGCTTATAGTTCTTTTTGATGGTACCTTCATAAACTCCTGTACCGGTAATAATAGCTGTTGCAGTTCCTGCCTTGGTGTTATTCAGATATGAAACCTGATAATCCTCACCCTCTGTAAGTTTCTTGGCAGTATCGTTGGCATCAAAAGCGGCTTTACTTTCATATATCACCATATTGTCCTGGTTTACAGGTTCATAACTGCTATATTTCTTTTCACTTTCGAAGCCTGTTACAAAGCATTTACTAATAGATCTTGCTTTTATTTTAAAGGTAACTGTCTTGGTTCCGGCATAATCTCCCTTACCTGTAACGGTCAGATATGCAGTTCCCGGAAGAATGTTGTTTGAACAGCTTACAGTATAATCCGTTCCCTGTGTAAGGACTTTCTTACCATATTTAACAACAATGCCTGCAGGAATTATTTCTTCTTCTGTATATTCCTGTGCCGCAATCTTAGATACCGTAGCCTTTGACATCAGACTACTCCTGGTAATACATTCAGTAAATTTCAGAGAAGTACTGTCATCAAAATTACCCTTACCGTATATATAGATTATATGGTTTCCTTCACTTGTGTAATCGTATTTATCAGAATAAGCAAGGGTATAGTCGGTGTTTTCCTTAAGCTTTTGAGCCTTACCATTTCTGTAAAGAGTAAGAGAAGGCTTGGACTTTATTGCTTTTCCTGTGTACTGACAGTAAACCTTATCTTCATAGCTTAGTGTAAAAATAACTCCGTCTACAGTTATGCCGTCACTATTAGCTTCAATTTCCTTAAGACTTAAAGGATTTATAGTAAAATAAATCTTCTTTGTTCCTGAATAATTACCGTTAAAGGTAATAGTAAGAGTAGCTGTTCCAGCCTTAACATTGTTTGTGTACTTGAGAGTATAATCAGTCTTTAACTTCAAAAGAGTTTTGCTGTCATATATATGAAGAGAAGAAAAGGTTCTTGCATTTCCGTTATACTCTAATTCCTCAGAAGTTCCTGCATACCAGATTCCTGATGGTACATCTGCCGGTGAAGTAAAGCCTTTTTCAGCAATATCCTCTTCTGTAATATCGCCCCATTCACTCTCATCTTCTGTATCCGTATTATCTGAAGTTCCACCGCTCCACTTGGCATAAAGTGTCACATTTTCAAATACTCTCTGTGTAAAATCAAACCTTGTCTGAAAATCAGAATCTGTATACCAGCCTTCCAGCTCTGAAGTTCCATTTACTATTTCAGGTTCTGTTGCATAACTTCCAAAAGAAAGTTTCTGATCATCTACTGAAATATCACAATTTGTAACAAATTTAACTGTCACAACGGGAATATCACCCTCAGGAATAAATGTGGCAGTTGTAGTTCCAAGGCTATCAATACCATAGAACCATGAAATATTGTTTCCCGGATAGTAAATGTTTATGTTCATATCTGTAATATCAGAAATATGTTCAAAATAATCGGAGGTAAAATGAACATTAACACCATCCTGAAGTGAATGATAAAATGCCTTTATATTAGTCACATTTTTTCCAAGGTAGAGACTGTCTGTTACTTTAGGGCAGCAATCATCCTCGGCATAGGTTACAGAGTCAGGAATCACAAAGCTTTCTACCGCAGATCTATAAAATGCCGCTTTGCCAATTTCTTTAACATTTTCCCCAAGATTAATGCTTGTAATGGCGGTGGCATGATTAAATGCATCTGTCTCAATTGAGGCTGCTGCCGAGCCAAAATCTACACTTATAAGCTTGTCACAATAGTCAAAGGCTCCATAACCTACGGTCTTTGTATTTTCACCGAATTTTAAAGTAACAATATCACAATTACTAAAGGCATATCTTCCGATAGTTTCTACATTTAGTTCAAGATTCTCAAATTCAGTAGTATCAATAGCAAAAAGGCTACTATCACCTAAAACCTTACTGTTTTTTATGGCACTTGCTATTCCTGTTATATTATCTCCTACATCATTAAAGGCATACTCATCGAGCCATTCAAATTCTGTTCCATCCTCAATGATAAATGAATCTTTTCCGTAAGTTTCTGAAAAAGCATATTTACCGACAGTCTTTACAGTAGATGAAATATACACGCTTTTTACATTATAGGTCATTTGAACAAAAGAGAAATCACCTATATGGGTAACTCCATCTTCTATTACAATTTCTTTGATCAAATCTCTGTATTCCATCCATGGTGCAGAATTTACGGGAGTATAATCATACATTGCTCCGGTTCCGGAAATAACAAGCTTTTTATAGCCCTCGTAGTTTTCACTTTCTTCTAAACTCCAAGTGACATTATCGCCGCATTTATCTGTTACTTCCTGACCAAGTGGATAAAAATAAACATTTCCTACCGAATTTGAATCTTCCAGCATATACATACGGGTAAATTCAAGAGCATACTCATCTGTCCAATTTGATCCACCATAATATACAACTCGTCCTAATGTCACAGAATCTCTAACATGACTTGCTCTGGACAATTTAGGCGCATCTCCCAAAAAAGTCATCCTGGAAAAACAAGTGTAATACAAGGCTGTAATGTCAAGTTCCTCAAGGGATGCAGGGAATGTTATATACTTTATTCCACCGGTATGACCATTAAATGCATAGCCACGGATAGATTTGACACTCTTACCTATAGTTATTTCATCCCAATGACAAAAATCATAAAATGCCAGACTACCTATTCCTGTAATTTCATCACCTATTATCAGTATTCTTGCCTTGGTTCTGAATTCATACCAGGGTGCAGGGGAAGATTCACTATAATCATACATATCTCCCGATCCTGAAATTGTCAGAGTGCGGCTTTTGGTATCATAGGTCCAGGTAGCATTCTCACCACAGCTGCCACTGTAGGTAGTATCAGTGCTTTCAAGACTCAAACTACTATCTTTAACATCTGCAGAGTTTTCCA
>JAILBM010000208.1 GCA_024680925.1 Butyrivibrio sp. | reverse complement strand
ATGGTCCTTCGAAGAAGTAGATGCTAAGCTCCAGGGTATCATGGCTAACATCTATAAGAGCATTTCTGAAGCAGCTAAGAAGTATGGTAAGGAAGGCGACTATGTTGCAGGCGCTAACATTGCAGGATTCTTAAAGGTTGCTGAAGCTATGAAGGCTCAGGGTATTGTTTAATAAATTAAATATCTGTACAAGATAGAACTTACAAAGTACCTTTGGTTATTACAATCAAAGGTACTTTTTTATATGCAATTTATCTTCAAATAATAATTCTAATTTTCTTCTAATAATTTTCTAATGTTATTCTAAGGTTTGTATTTTATTATCCAATCATAGAGATATGGAGGTAATAAATATGCAGATTAAAAAGATAGCTCTAATACCGGCTTTTGAACCGGATTTCACATTAATTAATATTGTTTTGGAACTTAGAGACAATGATTTTGAAATAGTAATAGTAAATGATGGAAGCTCACAGGATTGTGATTATATATTTAGTGCCTGTGCTAATGTGGCAACAGTAATAGATCATCCAATCAATATAGGAAAAGGAGTTGCCATTAAAACAGGACTTTATCATATTAAGAATAATTTTTCAGGCCCATATGTAGTAGTAACAGTAGATGCGGATGGACAGCATGCTATTAAGGATGTAATAAAAGTATGCGGAGAAGCAGAGAAAAATCCTGCCAGTCTTATTCTTGGAAGCAGGAAATTTGATAAAGATGTTCCTCTAAGAAGCAGGTTTGGTAATACTATCACAAGAAAAGTATATAAACTTTTTGCCGGAACAGCGGTATATGATACTCAGACAGGGCTTCGTGCTTTTTCACAAAGTGTGCTCCCAAGAATGCTTAAGATCAAGGGAGATAGATATGAGTATGAAATGAATGTACTAATGTACTTTGCAAAAGAAGGACGTGATATAAAAGAAGTCTGGATTGAAACAATATATAAAGATGATAATAAATCATCTCATTTCGATACTGTTAAGGATTCTATAAAAATATATAAGGAAATTTTGAAATTTTCTGCATCTTCTTTATGCAGTTTTAGTTTGGATTATGTTTTGTACTGTATGCTAAATGTAGCGACAGGCAGTGTAATTATATCCAATATTTTAGCAAGACTGGTAAGTGCTACAGTTAACTACAACCTGAATCAGAAGCTGGTTTTCAGGTCAGACGTACCTTTTTGGAAATCAGCACTTGGATATGCAATTCTTGCAGTTTCAATTCTTGCAGGAAATACAATTATTCTAAATATCCTTGTGACCTTTGGTCTGAATATATATTTAGGCAAAATCATAACTGAAATTGTTATGTTTACCATAAGTTACATTGTTCAGCGCGGAGTTATTTTTAAAAGGGAGACCTTAAGCTATGAAAAGGCATAAATTTTCAATTGTTTACAGCATTATTTTAATATGTTTTACCACATATATGCTCCTAAATACCTTTGTATTATCAAGTGCATATGATACTGATACCGACGAAATGAATGCATCGCTTTTTGGAAGCGATGGTATAAGCACACTTTCTGCCGATTCGGGAGAAATAAGCATGTCAGACAGTGCAACTGGTACAGAAGACGCAGGCACAGAAGACGAAAGTACAGAGAAGAATTCAGACACAGAAGGAAACTCAGATAAAGGAGAATCCTCAAAAGGCGGTAAACATTCAAAACACTCAAAACATAATAGTACCGCAGCTGAGAAGGATTCTAATGATACTAAAGAATCAGAAACTACGGATACCTCTGAAACAGATACAGAGTCAACTTCCACATCAGCAACTATCGCAGAAGATGGAGTAATAGGTACATATAATAGCGATGATGCCCAGATAACAATCACTCAGTATACCTATGAGGGAACAACAGTCTATGTGGCAGATGTCACACTAAGCTCCGCAGAGTACATTAAGACTGCTTTTGCTCAAGGAACTTATGGCAAAAATGTCACTGAAACAACATCATCCATGGCAGAAGATAATAATGCTATTCTTGCAATAAATGGTGACAATTACGGATCCCAGGAAAGCGGATATGTAATAAGAAACGGAATAGTATATAGAGATGAAGCAGGAGATAGTGATGTTCTATGTATATACGCTGATGGATCTATGGAGATAATTGACTCTGAAGAATATACGGCACAGGAACTTGTGGACAATGGAGTGTGGCAGGCATTTTCCTTTGGACCGGCGCTTATAGAAGATGGAACAGTCTCCGTAGATGAGGATGATGAAGTCGGAAAAGCTAAAGCCAGCAACCCCAGAACAGCTATTGGAATTATAGATGATTTAAATTATATCTTTGTGGTTTCTGATGGCAGAACTGATGAAAGTGAAGGACTATCTCTGTATCAGCTTGCAGAATTTATGGAGAGCCTTGGAGCAGATACGGCCTACAACCTTGACGGAGGAGGCTCCTCAACAATGGTATTTAACGGAGAAGTTATAAATAATCCAACAACCACAGGAAATACTATTAAGGAAAGAGAGGTAAATGACATTGTTTACATCGGATGAAGAAACTAAAAGTCTATTAAACAGCTCGTTTTGCCAGCTTATATTTTCAATCTTCTGCGCCTTATTTGGAGCAATATATGAAATGTTCAGTCATGAAGTATATTCCTTTTATATGATATATGCTTTTGCAATTCCTCTGGTATTTGGAACGTTATTTTTTGTACTTATAGCAAGATCTGGCAGAAAAAAGCCTTCCGGAATTGCATTGTCATTTTGGAACATGGCCATTGTGACCTTCACGGTAGGCTGTATCTACAAAGGAATTATTGAGATATACGGAACTACTAATAAATTGTCTGTGATGTACCCATTAGCCGGGATTTTGCTTGTAGTAATTGCCTTATTCACATATTTTTTGTCAAAAGAAAAGATGGGGAATGAGGGTGCAGAAGCGGCATGAAAATAGGAGAAGCGGATGAACATTCTTATAGTAGAGGATGATGAAGATCTTAATGAAATAATAGTCAAAAAACTTAAGGCAGAAGGATTTATGGTTGATAACTGCTTTAATGGTATAGAGGCCATTGAAAGGCTTGAATATGCAGACTATGACGTTGTGGTCATGGATATTATGATGCCGCAGATGGACGGAATTAAGACCATTTCTAAATTAAGAGAGGACGGAAATAATACTCCTGTGATATTTCTTACTGCTAAAGATACTATATCTGATAAGGTCAAGGGTCTAAATCTTGGAGCCAACGACTATGTGGTCAAGCCTTTTTCTTTTGATGAATTGGTAGCCAGGATAGGGGCGGTTACAAGAACTGCCATTGGCAGCACATCTTCCGTACTTGAACTTGCCGATTTGAGTCTTGATGTAGATAGTCATATAGTCAAAAGAGGCGGAGTTGAAATAAACCTTACAGGCAAAGAATATGGCCTTTTGGAATATATGCTTATAAATAAAAACCGTATTTTGAGTCGTGAAAAAATACTTAGCCATGTGTGGGGATATGACTATGAAGGCGGAGAAAATATTGTAGATGTTTATATGAATTATATAAGGAAAAAAGTTGATGGAGATTATTCTGATAAACTGATCCATACAGTAAGAGGTATTGGATACACAATGAAGGTGGAGCAATGAAAAGACACTTATCTTTAAAACTTAGAATAACCCTTTGGTTTACTTTTTTTCTGGTACTTATTACTTCTGTTTTTCTTGCTTTGGTTATTTCTATATACAGAACCTACAGTAGTGAAGAAATAAAAAAAGAACTTGTGGAAATAGTAGAAGAAGAGGCTTTTCTTCTGGAATCGGATGAAGAATATCTTGAAAGCCTTGTGGCAGGGGAAATAACAGAAGTCTCCTTTCTAAAGGAAGATATAAAGCTGATGGTCTATGATGAGGATGGTGACCAGATAGCAGGAATTTTTTTATATGATGAACTTGATGATAAGGATTACTTATCTTCAGATAGGCCTAAAAAAATAGAAATAAATGGCATACTTTATTATTACTATGATGCTAAAGTTAAGGTGCGCCATGGCACCGATTATTATGTAAGAGGTATTGTCAGGGCAGAGACTTCTATCACATCAATTGTAGAAGAGCATGCGGCAATTATGCTATTGATTCCCATACTTATATTGGCAGCCTTTTGTGGTGGGTATTTACTTGCGGGAAAGCTTCTTAAACCAATCAAAAAAATTGATGATACAACCGAAGAGATAAGGCAAAGCGGAGATATTACCAAGCGTATTGAATTTAAGGATAATGGGGATGAATTATCTGGATTATCAGCACACATAAATAATATGTTTGATACTCTGCAAAAAAATTTTGAGGCGGAAAAGCAATTTACATCCAGTGCATCTCATGAGCTAAGAACTCCGGTATCAGTTATACTTGCCCAATGCGAATATGCAATTGAAAACGCCAAAAGCAAAGAGGAAATTCTTGATTCAATTTCATCTATTCAAAAGCAGGGCTATAAAATGAATCATCTTATAGAAGCCCTTTTGATGTTTACCAGAATGGATCAGGGCACTGAAAAGTACCCTAAAGAAACAGTGAATTTGAGCGATATTGTAAATTCATCCTATGAAGATTTCAGTATTATTGCTGATAAAAATATTTCAATTATCACAAAAATAAATACTGAAGTAGTGGGAAAAGTTAATAAGGAGCTTTTTTCGCTAATGATAAATAATTTGATCCAAAATGCTATTAAGTATGGTAAAGAATCCGGACATGTATATGTAGAATTGCAAAAAAACGCAGAGTCTGTAAAGCTTGAAATAAGAGATGACGGATTGGGTATTTCAGACGAAGATATACCACATATATTTGAAGTTTTTTATAGAGCGGACAAATCCAGAAATTCCAAGGGACTTGGCCTTGGATTATCACTGGTAAAAAGAATAGTTGAATTCCATGGAGGTAATATAAAAGTAGAAAGTATTCCCGAAAAGGGTAGTTGCTTTACTGTATTTATATAAATGTATTGTGGCATATTTGGGAAATTGACAAACTAATTTTTCAGTGGCATTATAAAATCGTGTTTTTATGGAGGTTTATAATGACTGGAAAAATTGTTAGTAAAATATTGGGAGCAGCATTATCTGTGGCAGTATGCTGCTCTTTCATGAATATAAATGCCAGTGCCGCATCTGCAAATACATC
>JAILBM010000053.1 GCA_024680925.1 Butyrivibrio sp. | reverse complement strand
ACAGCTGAAGGTGCTCTTACAGAAGTACATGATATGCTTCAGAGAATGAACGAACTGGCAGTTCAGGCAGCTAACGGAACAAACAGTTCTTCAGATAGAATTTCCATACAGAATGAGATAGATCAGCTCACAACAGAAATCGATCGTGTAGCCCAGACTACAAAGTTTAATGAAACTTATCTTCTTAAGGGCGGTACAATTGATACTAAACACTATATGGCAGGACATGATGCAGGTCTTGAGGGTGTTCTTATAGATACTGCAAGAATAGCTACTTTTAAGATAAGTAAACAGGCTTTATCAGCAGGTAGTGTTATAACCATAGGTGGTAAACAGTATACAATCGGTATGATAGGTTCTGAAGACGTGAAAGCTAAAATTACTTCCAGTCTTTCAACTGTTAAGATTGATGGTAAGAGTTATACAATAGCATCTGACTATAATGCTTTTAATAGTAAGTCGAGTGTAGCCAATGCAGCAGGTGTATATACAGCAGCAGATGCCCAGAACCTGGTAAGTTCTATATCTTCAGTTGTAGCCAACGGTGTAACATATAAAGCTATTGATGATGAACTTGGGGATGGTATAGATGATACAGATTCTTCAATAATTACATCAGATAAGGCAATAGATCTTATTATGAAGTCTCTCAAGTCAGCCAATCTTATAGGAACAGATGAAGAAGGCTCTCAAGTGGTTACCGTTACTGATAAGAGTGGAACTGTTAAAACAAATACCACTGCCTTTGGAACTGTATTTGGTACTAGTGAAACAGGCACTATAACCTTTAGGATTGATAAGGGTTATGCTACTATAAAGGATAAACTCAACTTTAATCTTCATGTTGGTGCAGATGCTGATATGACTAATAAGATCAGTGTTAATATCGCTTCAATGACAGCAGCAGGGCTTGGAATCAGAAAGCTCAACGTAGCAGATGACAGTGGTATTGCAGCAACCTATGCAATAGATGCCATAGCAGATGCTATCCAGGAAGTATCAGACCAGAGATCGGCACTTGGTGCAGTTCAGAACAGACTTGAACATACAATCAAGAACGTAGATAACGTAGTTGAGAATACAACAGCTGCTGAGTCACGTATAAGAGATACAGATATGGCTGAAGAGATGGTTACCTACAGTAAGAATAATATTCTTGCACAGGCAGGTCAGTCAATGCTTGCACAGGCTAACCAGAGTACACAGGGTGTTCTTTCACTCCTTCAGGGCTAATAAAATACTTGGAATATATAAAAGGGTGGGATTTGATGATCCCACCCTTTTTGATGCACAAGAACTACAAGGGAATGCCTTATGAAAGCAATGTGGCTTTAAGGTAATCTGCATATAAATGTACGTAAGTCTGGAGTGCTTCTGCAAGAGGAGCATAGGAGGCTATGGCCTGTTTGTATTCGGAAAGGGCTGTTTTGTAATCATTATTTTCTTCATAGAATACAGCTCTGTTAAGAATTACTGCGGCTCTACAGCTTGGAGGAAGAATTTCCAGGGTTGTCTCAAATACTTCAGGCTTATAATATTTACTATAGAAGTCCAACTGTGTATCAATGAAATTAAGCATTATATTTCTTAAGGACTCGAAATCTGTAACTTCTTTACTTCTTCTAAACTTTTCTTCTGTGGTACGCATTATAAAATACTTATATCTTATATCTTCCTTAAAAGATTCTGATAGTGCTTCTGCCGGCAGAACACCCAGCATTGAATTATCAATTATGGCCTGAGTATCATTTGTTATTTCAGGATTCATAGTTTTCTCCTCATTGGATATTATTGAAATATTAAACAGATCTGTCATGTAGTTTATTTTTTCTATATCATTATTTTCAAAGAATTTGTCACAACATTCCTTAAAATAGTCCATGGATAGGCCTTTAATGATTTTATCCATGCCAAATCCATATTTTGCAAGGATTTCCCAATATTCTTTTCTGTAGGAAAGAAACTCATTATCGGCTAAAACGGAGTTTGAGGCATATAGAGCTATATGTTCCTTTTCAGCAGGAAATGCATTTTTTACTCCTACAGAAAGAAGTTTCATGTAATTGATAAAATAGTTTTTGGAATCCATATACGAGAATATGGCAAGGAGTCTGTTGAATTTTAATATATCAGGAGAATCCTTATCGCCTGATTCCAAGGCTTTTACTGCTGCTGATTCATATTCTTTTATATGTTTGATCATTTGTTTGCGGTTATTTTGACAACTCATAAGGTATGACATCATATTGACAAACCAAAGGTCGAATTCTGAATTTGCGGCAAAATCTGTAAGGTCATCCAGATATTTTTTTTCAAAAAGATATAGTACATCTTTGCCCCAGCTGATCTTGTCCATATATTCAGACATCTGAGCTACATCATTTCTATCAACTGCCTCACGGATCATTATCCAGTACAGAGAAGATAAGTGCCTTTCATCAAAGGCATCATCTACCATATAGTAGCCTTCATCTATGAAACGGGCTTTATCGTTCATGAGTTCGTTAAAATGTTTTTCAAATATAAGTATTTCTTCCTTGGCTGCTGAGAAATTTTTTTGCCTTGCATAGGCTCTTGCCATGGCGGCATGAATAGAAGCCAGTGCCATACCGGGAAGCCTTTTGTCAGTTATGGCATTCTGACCTGCGGCAACGCTTCCCTCAAAATCATACAGATAATAATAGGCTTCTATAATGCTCATGTAAAAGCTGCCAAGCTGTCTAATGGAAGCTTTATCATCAGCATGTTTGAAATGTTCAAGTCCCTGAGTACAGATATCGATGACATCGTGATATTCCTTTATGGCACGGTACTCCTGGGCAAGCTGAAGCCACCAGCGCATATTGTCTGCATCACTTTTAAGCATTTTCTTAATCAGGGGCAGATTACGCATGGTGTGAATATATTTGGATTCATCGGTATCAAATATGTATCCGTAATGATGGACAAAAGAGGTTACTACTGTATATTTGGAATCAAAGGGCTCAAGATATTCATGGATACATCCTGTGAAATGAAGTCCCGGTACCATGGCCATCATACGTGAAACTGTGTCGTCTGTGTAGGTACGACCATCGTGATCCATGTAATTACGCTGCATATACCAGCAGCCATCGACCAGTTTATATCTTCCTTTGAGAAAAAAATCTTCTATCTGCTCTGTATCTTCAAACCATTCGTCATCATCATAGTACATAAACCATTTGCCGGTACATTCTCTTAAACCGGCATTTCTGGCAGCGGCAAAATCCTTTATCCATTTAAATTTGACGATCTTATCCGTATACTCTTCTATTATGGAACGCATTTCAGCATCGCATCCCGTATCAACAATAACCAGCTCTGAAGGTACGGTTTGTCTCAGATGAGTAATTGAATCCAGAGATTTTCTGATGGTATCCTTTCTGTTACTTGTCATTATGGATATGGAAAGAATAGGATTTTTTTTGTTTAAATAACAAAGATTTGCCATAAATACCTCTTATACATGTGCGTTGCACGGAACGAAATTAGAATAAAAAATATTCTTAATATTAGTATATAGCATTACACATTTTTTCGACAGCTTTTTTCCATATATCAAAATCTGCATTGGAAAAGGCTGTATTTAAATCGACCTTATGCTTTATAAGTAATTGCCAGAAGCTTTCCTTATATAAAAGAAATGTATCTGAAGAGCTGCATATGTATATGAAAAAGTCTGAAATAGAGTTGTTTATATCAGCTTCTGAAGGTATATCTTCGGAGTAGATGTTGTTTAGCATGGTTCCATTTTTTTCAACCATATCAAGGGCAAGGATTTTAATGTAAGCGATATAGGGTGTCATAAAACTTATTTGTGAAAAAATGGTAATCAGTCTTTCAAATTCTATTTGGGTGTCAGGGTTATTTAAAGCGCTTTTTTCACATTCACGGATGCAGTCAATGATTTTGTCAATATGATCACCTCGGGATAAAAGCCTTTCTGCTGCTGAAATCATCCATTCATCATAGTCTACGGTACTCATGAATCTGACTATATCTTCTATAGTATTGGGGGCATAGATGTAAAGCTCCGGTGTAGACCAGATTACCTTGTCAAAATACTTTTTTAACATAGGAAGATCTTTATGGTTTAAGGCATGCATTATCATTATCCAGTAACATACCTCGGAATATCGTCTGCTAAAGGTTTCGTCCACCATATAGGTGGTCTGCTCGGATATGGCTATTTCGTTATGACCGTATTTATCATAATACTCCAGATATTTATGAGCTTCCCCTGCAGCAGAGTCAATTTCACCGGTTCCCGCATAGTCTCTCATGCATATAAAATGAATTGTCGCACGGGCCATGGGGTATAACCTATTGTCTGAGAGGGCGGTACCAGCATCTTTAATAAGGCGAGGTCTGTTGTAGATATTGCTGTCAATTTGGAGCATGGTGGCATAGAAGCCTGCAACGTCACGATTGGTGAAGTAGTCATTGTCATTTTTGAACTGTTCAAGACCTTTTTGGCAGTGCTCATAGAGAATTTCATATTCGCCGATAACATAATATTCCTGAGCAATCTGAAGCCACCATCGCATTTGCCTTGGTTCATTTTGAAGCATTTTCAGGCATAGGGATAAATTTCGATGAGAATGATCATAACGGTCTTTCTCACTCTTAAAAATATAACCGTAATGATGAACATAGGAATGAACTATATCAAATTTTCCGGAGAAAGGAGTAAAGTATTCATGAATGGCTCCCTCAAAATGTATTCCGGGAATCAGTGCAAACATGCGGGATACAAGATCGTCGGAAAATGCCCGGCCCTCAAAGTCCTGATAATTACGTTGGAGGTACCAGCAGGCATCTACCTTAGTCCATCTGTCTGATGTAAAAAAGTCTTCGATTTCCTTTGTATCTTCGAACCATTCATCGTCATCAATATATAAAAACCATTTACCTTTAGCTGATTGTATCTGAACATTTCGTGCATCTGAAAAGTCTTTGATCCAGGTATATTTTATTATCCTGTCTGTATACTCTCCGATAATCTGCAGCATTTCATCATCGCAGCCGGTATCAACAATAATAAGCTCTGAGGGTATCGTGCTTCGAAGATGGGTAAGGGAATCAAGACATTTTCTTATGGTATCCTTTCGGTTTGATGTTAGAAGAGATATGGAAAGGAAAGGGCTTTTATTATTTAGTTTTGAGAGATTTTCCATTTTTACCTCTTATTATGGGAAATATTATTTGCTGTAGCAGTTGCAGTAGGTTTCAACGATAGCTTTCCATTTGTCAAAATTTATATTTTTAAGGCATGAAGCTACATCAATATCATTTAGTAAGAGCTTATGCCAAAATTCCTTTTTATATAGAAGAAAGTCATCCGTATTTATACATATAAATTCCAAAAGAGACAGCAGTTCCTGCTTTGACAGTGGTGAAGGCATTTCTTTATTGTCAAAAGATTCCTGAAATGAAAGAATCTTAAGATAGGCAATGTAGGGATGGTAAAGGTCTGCTTGTGAAAAGATACGGAGAAGATTTGTAAATTCAAGGCAAGTAGCATTCTCAGCCTTTTTTTCATAATCTTTAATAAGGTCTATAATCTTATGGGTATGCTCTGCCCTTGATATAAGCCTGTTTGCTACGGAAACAAACCATTCATCATATTTGGAAATAGCCATGAAACGGACAATATCTTCAAAAGTGTCCTGGTTAAAGGTAAAAAGTATATCGCTTTCAAAGTCTATTTTGTCAAAATATGTCTTTAACAGAAGAAGGTCATTATCATAGAGAGCCTTCTGAACAAGTATCCAACAAACCTCTTCAAAATACTGTCTGGTGAAGGTTTCATCCAAAAGAAAGCCGCTTTGGGTGGATAAGATTTCGATATTTCCGTTATATTGTTCATAAAGCTTTAAATAGGTAAGGGCATAGGGGGATAGAGAATCGTAATCTGAAAGCATGGCATAGCTTCTGGTAATGACTTCATTTAGAGAGGCTATGGCGAGAGGCTGCAGTCTTGAATCTTTAAGGGCTTTCCCGGCGGATTCGATTGCTGCATTATAATTGAAGGTGTTGAAATAGGCTTCAATTACAGACATATAAAGGGTTGCAATAGAGCTTTCAAGACCGGGGGTATTGCATTTTTTAAAGTGATTTAAGGCATTGGTACTGAAGTCTATTAGCTTACTATACTCTGCAATTGCCCAATATTCCTGAACTATATGAATATACCAGCGCATATTGTCAGGCTCTTTTAAAAGCATTTTATTTAACAGAGTGATATTGCGTTCAAAGTGGCTGTATTTTTGAGCATCGGAATTATATACATAGCCATAGTGGTGTACATAGGAATTTAGAGAATAGGTACGTACAGAATCAGATACCATATATTCGTGGATGCAGCTTTCAAAATGTAGTATATCTGATATATGCGCCATTCGGGTTACATAGTCATCAGAGTAGCGAAGTGACGTATTATCATGGTAATTGCGCTGTATATAATTGCAAAAATCATAGCTTTTGTAGGTACCATTTTGAAAAAAGCTCTCTATTTCCCTTGTGTCTTCAAACCATTCATCATCATCCAAAAAAAGAAACCATTGTCCTGAGCATTTACTTAACTGAAAATTTCTGGCAGAAGAAAAATCTTTAGTCCAGGTGTATGTATATATTTTGTCTGTGTATTTATCTATAATAGAGCGCATTTCACTATCACAGCCTGTATCGACGATTATCAGCTCCGAGGATATGACTGTTCTTAGGTGAGTCAGGGAATCAAGGCACCTTTGAAGGGTGTCCTTTTGGCCGGCCGTAAGTAGTGATATGGATAGAATAGGATGTTTGTCGTTTAAGTCGTGCAGCTTAGACATGGTTACCTCTAAATGTTTGAAAAATGTAACATTTTTATGTATAGGTTAATTTCTGGAATTTATACCTTTATTAAATACATAAGTAATTCTATAATTGCCATTATTTTCTCTGATTGCTTCATCTGTTCCGCCACAATTACCTGAAGCAACCAGTGATTCACATTTTGACAGTAATCTTAAGGTGAGGAGGTACTCGGCTCCCAGTCTGAATCCTTTACCTTTTTCTTTAGGTCTTGCATCATGAATATTGATCAGAAGCTGTCCGGGATCTATGGAGAAACGCTCTTGATCGGTATATAAAAGTCTGTTTCCGTAAATGGATTTCATTTCCTCAAGGATTTCAGAGTCCTCTGTGGCAAGATATATATATTTATAAGGATGCTCAGCTTCTATTTCAGAAATCTTTGTAACTATTTCACTGACACTTGCATGGATAGGGTGCCCCGGCATGTGGGTTTTGGTATAGTCTGTTCCTCTTATAAGAACACCAAGAGTCTGGGAAGGCTCAGGAACTATTTGGGAATTGGCATTTATATAGTCCTCAACATTTTGGCAGAAAAGCTTTTTATCAGTATCAAGAACTATTTCTTTATCAGTTTCCATTTCCATTATATGGCGCATGATTGTAAGGCAGTTGGCATTAGGTGATATATATACGTTTTTGGCATTTTTTATATCTTTTATGGTATATCCGCAGGGCTGGTTCATAAATTTACTCCAAATATCATCGCCAAAACCATCTGAATACATATTATTATCAGAACTCAGAATTATTACCACGGGGATATATCCTTTTGTTATGGCATATTTGACCATGGTAAAGACTTTACTCTGAATACCGAATATACCTTCTATTCTAAAGGATCCGTCTATAATAAGGAATTTTTTGTCCGGATACTCATTGCCAAAATGCTGCAGATCAGAGAAACAGAAAGTATAGGTCATAAGCTCATCAATCATGATGATATTATCTTCATCGAATCTTTTGTAATCTTCGTTTTTGGGAAGAAAATCCATTACATGCAGGACAAGAGGCTCATTTATCTCAAGAGGGGAACCGGGAAAATAATCTTTTTGGATGAATATCTCTTTTCCGGAAATTGATGGAAGAACATAACCTAAGACAGCCCAGTCACCACATAAAATAATCTTTCCCCCTGTCCATTTGGGAAGGACATACTTATACAGTTCTATGAAATATTCATTTAACCCATAGAGTACTACAGTGTTATATCTGTTTAAAAGCGTTAAATCCATGTCCCCTGCATAATTGTATTTGTGAGTGTAATAGGAAAAGCAGTTTTTGAGTATGGTCTGATATTGCCCGTTTTGATCACAGGCAATCCAGGTTGATTCGCTTTCGGTACGAAGAGAGGCTTCATGAAATATATCTGAGGATATAGATAAACGGATATCTGAAATCGTAATACCTGGTACAGTAAGGGATTCGTAAGTAACATGCTGATAAACTCCATTATTTATAAATTCCAGAATGGATAATCTGTTATGCTTTTTATAAAAATCTAAAAGTTTTTCTTTATCCCAGACAGGCTCGTTTTGAATTGTATAAATCTAAGCATCTATTGACTTTATCATAAGATTCTCCATTTAATAAGAAATTATATATACATTATATCAAAAAAGACATATCGAAAAACAGAATATAGTTAAATTTTGAAAGATATTTATAAATAATTATTTATTTTTTTTTTACAAATTAAGGTTAAGTTTTGTGATTAAGGTCCGATATATGAAGTGTAAAGAACTAAATTCTTCCCAAATTCTAATTGGGAAAAATTTTAAGCTTATGGGAAGGTACCACTCATAAGCGAAAGAAAAATCTTTGGCATCTAAGCCAGTTAAATGTATAGGCTCAAAAGCCTACACCCGTCCACAAGGAAGTGGATGCGTAATTAAATGGAGGTAAAATATGGTAGTACAACACAATTTACAGGCGATGAACTCTAACAGAATGTTAGGCATCACAACAGGTTCTCAGGCTAAGTCAACAGAGAAGTTATCATCCGGTTATAAGATCAACCGTGCAGCAGATGACGCAGCAGGACTTTCAATTTCTGAAAAAATGCGTAAGCAGATCAGAGGTCTTACACAGGCTTCTACAAACGCAGATGATGGTGTATCAGCAGTTCAGACAGCT
>JAILBM010000042.1 GCA_024680925.1 Butyrivibrio sp. | reverse complement strand
CCGCCAAATCCCGGTTCAACTGTCATAACAAGGAGCTGCTCAAGATCATTTAAATATGGTCTGAAAGCTTCTACGCTTGTTTCAGGTTTGATAGCCATTCCGGCTTTTTTACCATATTTATGAATCTCATTTATGACAGCTTTCGCGTCATTAGTAGACTCATAATGAAATGTTATGATATCAGCTCCTGCATCAACAAAATCCTTGATATATCTGATTGGATCAATGATCATAAGATGTACATCAAAAACCAGATCAGTTACATCCCTGATGCTCTTAATAACAGGCATCCCATAGGAAATAGTAGGTACCAGCATGCCGTCCATGACATCTATATGAATGTACTGGGCGCCACCTCTTTCTACTGCTTTCATCTGGTTGCCAAGCTCTGCAAAATTAGCAGACAAAATTGATGGAGATAAAATGTTCATATTATTTTATGAATTCCTTTACAGATGTGTATACTCCCTCACCGTCAAGTCCATATTTATGTACAAGCTGGTTGGCTGTTCCTGACTCACCAAATACATCCTGCATACCGAGCTTTTTAACAGGTGTAGGGCACAGCTCTGCAAGTGCGTTGCATACTGCACTTCCAAGACCGCCAACAACTGAATGCTCTTCAACAGTTACTACCTTACCAGTCTTTGCAGCTGACTTGGCAATAAGCTCACCATCGATAGGTTTGATTGTACAGATATTGATTACTTCAGCGCTGATACCATCTGCTGCAAGTTTCTCTGCTGCTTCAAGAGCTGAACCAACACAGATACCTGTTGCAACGATTGTAACATCGCTTCCTTCTCTTACAACTGTTCCCTTACCGATTTCAAACTTATAATCCGGTGTATCGTTGATGATAGGGCAAGCTGCACGTCCAAATCTGATATAAACAGGTCCGTCATGCTCTACAGCCGCTCTTACGCAAGCTTTAGCTTCGATATCATCTGCAGGGCACATTACTACCATGCCAGGGATAACGCTCATAAGTGCGAAATCCTCACTGCACTGGTGGCTGGCACCGTCTTCACCAACTGTGATTCCGGCATGTGTTCCGCCGATTTTAACATTAAGGTGTGGGTATGCTACTGAGTTACGAACCTGCTCAAAAGCACGTCCTGCTGCAAACATTGCAAATGTACTTACAAAAGGAATCTTGCCTGTTGTAGCAAGTCCTGCTGCAATACTCATCATGTTACACTCAGCAATACCACAATCTATATGTCTTTCCGGAAAAGCTTTCTTAAATACTGATGTTCTTGTAGATTCAGCAAGGTCTGCGTCAAGCACTACGAGATTAGGATACTCTGCTCCGAGCTCTGCAAGTGCTGCACCGTAACTGTCTCTGGTTGCTACTTTTTTCTTTTCTTCACTCATAATGCTGCACCTATCCTTTCTAAGTCTTCCATTGCCTGAGCATACTGTTCATCGTTTGGAGCCTTACCATGCCATCCGGCCTGGTTTTCCATGAATGAAACGCCTTTACCCTTTACACTGTGGGCAATGATTGCTGTTGGCATTCCCTTTGTATTTTTAGCTTCATCGAGAGCAGCCTTGATCTCATCAAAGTTGTGTGCATCGATGTTGATTACATGGAAATTGAAAGCTTCGAACTTCTTATCAATAGGATAAGGAGAACATACTGTATCGATAGGTCCGTCAATCTGAAGGTTGTTGTTATCAACAATAACTACAAGGTTATCAAGTTTTCTAAAGCCTGCAAACATTGCAGCTTCCCATACCTGACCCTCTTCGATTTCACCATCACCAAGAAGTGTATATACTCTAAAATCTTTGTTATCAAGTTTAGCAGACATTGCCATACCACATGCTGCTGAGATGCCCTGACCAAGTGAACCACTTGACATATCAATACCTGGAAGGTACTGCATACTAGGATGTCCCTGAAGTCTTGAACCAAGCTTTCTAAGAGTAGTAAGCTCTTCCTTAGGGAAATATCCTCTTTCAGCCATTACTGAGTAAAGGCCTGGTGCGCAATGTCCCTTTGATAATACAAATCTGTCTCTGTCAGGATTTGTAGGATTCTTAGGATCAATATTCATTTCCTCAAAATAAAGATAAGTCATAATGTCAGCTGATGAAAGAGATCCACCCGGATGTCCTGCTCCGGCTGCATGAACAGCTGTTACGATGCTCTTACGAACTTCGTTGGCTGTCTTTAGTAATTCCTTATTTGTCATACGCTCTCCTATTCTGTGCTTATTAGCACACTTGTCAAAAAACCTTCTCTAATGTAACACATTATATATTTCATAATCAATGCATATACTTAACAATTGATTATCAATTGTTGCTTTTTCATAATAGCATTTTCCCAAACAGGTTATGCGATAAAAAATGTGAGTTCGTCAATTTGACACTTTTATATTATTTACCCTGTCCATAATAGGCATTAGCGCCGTGTTTTCTAAAATAATGCTTGTCCTGAAGTTCCTGTGGTGCCGGCATAACTCTAGGCTCAATAACCTCACATCTATATGCCATCTTGGCAACTTCTTCACATACTACTGCATTATGAACTGCATCATGGGCATCTTTTCCCCAAGTGAATACGCCATGATTTTTACATAAAACTCCAGGAACTGCAACAGGATCTTTTCCCATACGGTTAAATTCATTAACGATAAGGTGTCCTGTATTTTCTTCATAAGCCTCTTCAATCTCATCTTTTGTAAGGCATCTTACACATGGAATCTCACCATAGAAATAATCTGCATGAGTTGTTCCATAGCAAGGTATGCTTCTGCCTGCCTGAGCCCAGCTTGTAGCATAAGATGAATGTGTGTGAACCACACCGCCGATGTCTTTAAATGCCTTATATATCTCTACGTGTGTAGGTGTATCTGATGAAGGATTGAGCTTGCCTTCTACCTTGTTGCCATTAAGGTCCATAACTACCATATCATCCGGAGTCATTGTCTCATAATCAACTCCACTTGGCTTAATAACAAAAAGTCCACTCTCTCTGTCAATTTCACTTACATTTCCCCATGTAAAAGTTACAAGGCCGTACTTTGGAAGCAGGATATTTGCTTCATATACTTTTTTCTTAAGTTCTTCTAACATTTTTCAACCTCTTTTATTATTTCAAACTATCAACTGCTGCTCTTTCAATAGACAGACCTGCATTATAATCCTTCATAAATTCGTCAAAGCCCTTAACATCCTCTGCAACAGGTTCCTGAGTCTGAACATTACCGGACTTAAATACCTTATTTGTCAGATAATCTTTAAGAGTTTCTCCATCTTCCTTCTGAAGCATATATGCTGCAAGAATTGCCTGGCCCCAAGGACCGCCTTCTCCCGCTGTCTCCATAAGCTTTATAGGTGCATTAAGAGCTGCTGCCATTACTCTGTCGCCAACGCCCTTAGTCTTAAAGAAGCCGCCCTGTCCATAGAAGTAATCAACCTTAACACCTTCCTCTTTAAGGAGGATATCATTACCAGCCTTAAGTGCACCAAGTGCTGTATAGAGGTGTGTTCTCATAAAGTTTGCAAGATTGAATTTATCATCAGGTCTTCTTACGAACAGAGGTCTTCCTTCGTCAAAGCCTGTGATGCTCTCACCTGAAAAATAGTTGTATGCAAGAAGGCCGCCGCAATTGGCATCACCGTTTTCGATGGCATTTCTGTATAGTGTTCCATAGAGAGTATTGTCATCTATATCATTGCCTGTAGCCTTGGCAAATTCTCTAAAGAGTCCTACCCATGCATTAAGATCAGATGTACAGTTGTTGCAGTGAACCATGGCAACTGCCTCACCGCTTGGAGTTGTAACAAGATCAAGCTCCGGGTGAACTTTATTTAAATCATGTTCAAGAACAACCATTGAGAATACTGATGTTCCTGCTGAAATGTTACCTGTTCTCTCTGCAACAGAGTTTGTTGCTACCATACCTGTTCCTGCATCACCTTCTGGTGGGCATACTGGAATACCAGCCTGAAGAGTTCCTGTAGGATCAAGCTTTTTAGCTCCTTCTGCTGTAAGAGTTCCTGCTGCTGCGCCTGCTGGAAGTGACTTTGGAAGGATATCTCTTAACTTCCATGCAAAGTTCTTGTCAGCAATAAGCTCATCGAACTTATCAAGCATTGCTGCATTGTAATTGCAAGTAGCTGAATCGATAGGGAACATACCTGAAGCATCACCTACTCCAAGTACCTTTTCTCCTGTCATCTGCCAGTGGATGTATCCTGCAAGGGTTGTAAAAAATGTAATGTCCTTAACATGGTCTTCGCCATTTAATATTGCCTGATAGAGGTGTGAAATGCTCCATCTCTGAGGAATATTGAAATCAAGAAGTTTTGTAAGTTTTTCTGCTGCCTCTCCTGTAATTGTGTTTCTCCATGTGCGGAAAGGTACAAGAAGTGTATCATTTTTATCAAATGCCATATAGCCATGCATCATAGCTGAGAAGCCCATTGCTCCAACTTTTACAAGCTTTTCTCCATACTGTTTTTCAACATCTTTAGAAAGATCCTGATAGCAATCCTGAAGTCCTCCCCAGATATCATCAAGTGTATATGTCCAGATTCCGTTATCAAGTCTGTTCTCCCATGTGTGAGATCCTGAAGCTATAGGATTGTGCTCAAGGTCTGTAAGAACAGCTTTAATTCTTGTAGAGCCAAATTCAATACCAAGGACTGTCTTGCCCTCAGCTATAAGTTTTTTATTATCTGCCATAATATCCCCTTTATTAGCATTGCCATGGCAGGTAATTACCTGCCACAGCATTTTTTGAATAGATTATCTGTATGATACTGAGTTCCAACGAAGTTCGTTCTTGAAATCTCTGATATTTGTGTTGTTATCAATAACAACTGACTCAATGCCCATTGCATCTGCCCAGTCAACCATCTGCTGAACTGAAAGGTCATAGGTAAATGATGTGTGGTGAGCTCCACCTGCAAGGATCCATGCAGCTGCGCCTACCTTAAGGTCTGGCTGTGGTGTCCAGAATGCTGTAGCTACTGGAAGCTTAGGCATTGGTTTCTCTGTCTTTTTAACATCAACTGCATTGATGATGAGTCTGAATCTGTTACCAAGATCAACAAGTGAGCAAGCAATACCAGCGCCTTCTTTTGCTGTAAATACAAGACGGGCAGGATCTTCTCTGTTACCCATTGAAAGAGGCTGAACCTTGATTGAGATATCGCCATCAGCGATTGTAGGACATACCTCAAGCATGTGTGCCTGAAGGATTCCTTCCTTACCCTTTACAAGGTTGTATGTGTAGTCTTCCATGAAGGAAACACCCTTGGCGTCTTTTTTGCCTTCTGTCATGATCTTCATAAGACGTACAAGTGCTGCTGTCTTCCAGTCACCTTCTGCACCAAAGCCGTAGCCTTTTTCCATAAGTCTCTGGATTGCAAGACCTGGGAGCTGTTTAAGTCCGCCCAGCATGCCAAAGTGTGTTACTACTGCATGGTAGTCGTTTTCTGTAAGGAATTTCTCAAGACCGATTTCGATTCTTGCCTGCTCTGATACGTGTCTCCTGAATTCGTCAGCGTCTCTGCCTTCAAGAAGAATCTTATATTTGCTGTAGTATTCATCTGTAAGGGCATTTACATCGCTCTCTGATACTGCATCTACAATCTTTACAAGGTCATTTACATTGTAGTGATCAATTTCCCAGCCAAACTTGATCTGAGCTTCAACCTTATCACCTTCTGTAACTGCAACATTGTTCATGTTATCGCCAAAACGAGCTACTCTGATGTGTGATGATTCCATAACACCAAGAGCTGTTGTCATCCAGTCAGCAAGTTCAGAAACAACTTCTGGATCTGACCAGTGACCAACGATAACCTTTCTCTCAATACCCATTCTTGATACGATGTGACCATATTCTCTGTCACCGTGTGCTGACTGGTTCTCGTTCATGAAGTCCATATCGATTGTGTCATAAGGAATTTCTTCATTGAACTGTGTATGCAGATGGCAAAGTGGCTTTTTATATTCCTGAAGTCCGATGATCCACATCTTGGCTGGTGAGAATGTGTGCATCCATGTAACAACACCTGCTACTTCTGGATCGTTATTAGCATCGTTTAATGTCTTTCTGATAGAAGCCTGATCAATAAGAACCGGCTTAAATACAAGCTCAAATGGAAGCTTTCCTGTCTTGTTGAGTTCCTCTACGATTTTCTGTGAATGCTCAGCTACCTTTCTAAGGCACTCGTCTCCATAGAGATCCTGTGATCCTGTACAGAACCAAATCTTGTAATTCTTTGTTTTCATTACCATTTTCCTCCTGTTGCTTTAAGTAATTTACCATTGGTTTTATTATCTATGCATTACCGAGTCACGGATTTTTATTTGTTCCTTAAACTCGTATGTTGCCGTAAAACTATTGTGGTGAATAAGTCTCACCATATTTTCTGCAGCTCTTTCTCCAAGTTTTTCCTTAGGATGAGGTACACTGCACAGCTGCGGAGTGCTGACTCTTGCCTGATCTGAATCATCCATACTTACTATGGACATATCTTCCGGAAGGTTATAGCCTTTTTCCCTGAGGAATTTCATAACCTCCACTGCTACCTGGTCGTTATAGCAAAAAACTCCACTGCATCCTGCAAGTCTTTCGCAAATTCTATCTTTGGCCTTATCTATATTTCTGTATTCAAGACTGTCGAGCCATACTACATGTTCTTCATTTATTAAAAATCCTGCTTCATGCATTGCGCTTACATAACCGCTGTATCTGGCATGTCCCTGGCCGTCATCAAGCTTTAATATGCACCCGATATCCTCATGTCCATTATCTATAAGGAGTTTGACTGCACTGTAGGCGCCTTCTTTATCATCTATTGATACATGGGGCATATCAAGCTCTTGATATGTACTATTTACAAACAGTATTTGTACCCCTTTATTTTTAAGCTGGTGGTATAGCTCAATGTTAGGGTTTGGAAGAGCACTTTTAGTAGGCTCTATTATGAGGCCTGCCACGTCTCCCCTTTTAAGCATGTCCTTTAATATGCTTCTTTCTTTTTCTACTGCATTATTAGTAAAAGAAAGTTCTATAGAATATCCGTGGGCACTGAGTCCTTTTTCTATTCCCTGAATTGTTTTTGGGAAAATATATCCATCTACATATGTAAGGATGACTCCGATACGCTTTCTGCCTTCATCTTCTGCAGATAATCCTGCCACATAGGTTCCGCTTCCTCGTATGCTGGTAAGTACTCCCTTTTCCGTAAGCTCTGCTATTGCATGCCTTACGGTCTGTCTGCTAAGGGAAAACTTTTCTGCAAGTTCATTTTCTGAAGGTATTTTGCTGCCATCAGTTAATCGTCCTGCACTTATTTCATTGTTTATCCATTCAACTATTACTTTATATTTTGCCATTTTGCTCACTTTTTCATTAACATAAGTCAAAAGTTGTATACATTTATATAAGTTGTATTCTTTTCTCTTATGTGTCTGACTATAGGCCTATATTTATAGCCTTTTACGATATTCATCATATTATCTGCACCAATTAATGTCAACGGAATATCCATCGAAAAAGTGTACATATTTTTCAAGTTGTATATGTACAATTTTACCATTTGATATATTCAACTTTTTATCGATTATAAAAAAACAAATATTAGAACTACCATTAATTTCAATATCGTATTAAGATTGTATTCGGCTTATTTTTAAGCCTTTTCTTATGTTTAGGGGATAATCTTAGTTATATCGTAGCTTTGCGGGGGTCGTAAGCAACAAATCATTATAAATACAACATTACAGGAAACAGAGGAATTACTTTCGTGAACACTATTCAGCTTCAGGAGATTATCCAGAATTATTTAAGTCAGTATGAGTTTGTTAACAATAGAGAAAATGACGAATTATTTAAGTGGAGAGCCGCTGCATTTATGTATGGCATGAATCCTTTTGCAGATGACTTTTTAAGTAAATTAAAAATGGCTCTCAGAGCCCTTAGCGTATTATGCACAGAGGAGAACTGGCAGCCAGCTACAGGTATTTCAGTACTTTGTGACTCTGATAAAGCTGACAAGGAATCAGAAGTCCACACTGCATTTAAGGTATTATTTGGAGAGGACGGCGGAGAAATCGAGGAGCGTTACAATAACATCCTTCGTTTTGTGGGTCTTACCAATGCAATGATAGATGCATATATGCCAGAAAGTGAGCGTGTTGTCTATGAACAGGATATTCGTTCTGCACTTACTTATCTTGGTCTTATGCGTACAGATAAGGATTTCCTTATTGAAGCAGATGCTGCACAGCATTTTGCTCTTTTTACTGAATATGAATCAGATATTGTATCAGATGATACAGTTAACCTTGAAGCTTATTACAATATGTGCAATGAGCTTATCTACTATATTAAAGAAGATACAGACTTATTAAAAACTGTTCAGGCACGTCTTGAATATGAAGGTACGGTAGCTGCTTGTCCATGCTCTCTTAAGGATATTGACAAAGGGCTTCACCTTCTTGCATATGATATCATTCATTGCACAGAGAAATATGGTTTCTATGAGACTCACCCAATTCCAAAGAAGAAGAGACTCACTGCAAACCAGCTTAAACTTGAAGCTCAGAAAAAGCAGATAAGAAATAATATTTATGAAATTCAGCAGCATATAAATAAGGCTGCAAGTCAGCTTGATGAGATTGAAAATCTTGATATGACCGGTATGACTGTTACTCATGCTAAATTCGGAGATGGTGAAGTCATTGAACATGACGGTGACAGACTTACAGTCCTGTTCAGCATCGGAGAAAAGACTCTCAGTCTTAAGACCGCTTTCTCAAAGGGTCTTCTTGAAGCTGAAGATGAAGAGATCACAGAACTATGCAGTTCTATTCTTGATACCGAAGAAAAAGTTAAAGCTCTGCAGCTGCGTCAGCGTGCCCAGGAGCTTGAACTTGAGAAAATCTGATTTTGCTTGTATTACCACTATTTTATATAAATGACTGTATTATAAATGGCTTTGAAACATGTCATGTGTTTCAAAGCCATTTCAAGTTCTTATATAAATTATCTTGTAAAAATATATATCACCAGA
>JAILBM010000011.1 GCA_024680925.1 Butyrivibrio sp. | reverse complement strand
ATCAAGCAGTATTTCAATGTGAGCTATGAACTTTCTACATATGAAGAGCATGCTCTTTCAAGAGGATCTTCTTCAAAGGCTTGTACTTATGTAGGTATTACCTTTAACGGCAAGAAGTTCTGGGGAGTTGGAATTGATGAGGATATCATCAGATCTTCGGTAAATGCACTTGTAATCGCTGTAAATCAGATTGACACTGTCAAAGACATCAAGAACAGCAAGGATGAGAGGATAAATTCAATCATCAATTATATTCAGGAGAATTACCTGACAGTTACATTGGATGACCTTTCCAAGCAGTTCTACCTTTCAAAACCTTATCTTTCCAAATACATCAAGGAGAAATCAGGTATGACTTTCGGTGAGAATGTTAAGAGAATCAGGCTTAATAAAGCCAGCACACTTTTAAGAAACGGTAACATGAAGGTTGAAAAGGTTGCTGAGGCAGCAGGTTATCAGAATGTAGAGCATTTCAACAGGCTCTTTAAAAAGAAATATGGAATGACTCCTGTACAGTACAGAAGCAGCAGATAAATGTAAATAAAACGGCTGGCGGTTCAAATTGAACCGATCAGCCGTTTTTTAATTATAATCAAGCCAGTACTAATTCTTCGCTTTTCTTTTTCTCTGCTTTTTTGGAAAGTACATATTCAAGCAGCTTTGTTGTTATATCCATCAGCTCACATCCTATGGCGTCATAACCGTTAATGGAAAACTTACGAACAACTTTACAGGTTATTTTGATGTGAGTGAAACTGCCATCCTGAGGAAGTTCAATACTTATGGTATCGCCAATGTTAAACTGGTGAGAGTTCTTGCCTGCCATAAACGAAATACCTCTCATTGAAAGATCGTTGACAAGCAGATGTAACATCTGGCGTTCAGCTGTGTAAACAACAGCATTTCTTTGTATTTGATATCTCTCTGCCTTTCTTCCGCTATCTGCCTTAATCACTTCTTTTCCATTAAATACATGAAAATCTGTGCCGGAGAAATCAACCAGACTGATATTATCTGCTTTAAATACATGATCTTGCCCTGTGACATTGTCCTTATAACTCAAAGTAGCTTGGGAACAAAAATCAACGATATTGCCTTCGCAGTAAAGTGGAGTTATCAATATACCGTCACCATAGGAAGTTAACACTGTTGATACGATTTTGTATTTGGCATCATTATAAACCAAGTCAATGGTTATTTGTGTTCCTGGAAAAATGTTAGTTATCTTCATGTGATTATTGTAAATCGTATTATTATCGAAATTGTGATTTTTTTGTGAATAAAACTAAATATTGAAAATTAGTTTCCGAATATGAATGAAATTTTTGTAGGCAAAATAACAAATTTTCAAGCCTGATTTTTAGTTATCGTTCAAGTATCATAAAGAAACTGAAAATGATAAAATAGTTTATGGGGTATTTTATTATTAGGAGGTATTTTGTATGGAAACAGCGGGCAGAAAACCAAGTTATGGTTATGGCGCCAGAATTGTGTATGGAATGGCAGAATTTTACGGAGGAGGGGCATTTGTAATTATCAATACCTTTTTTGCGGTATTTCTTACAAAAGCGCTCGGGATGCCTACGGCATTGGCCGGTACTATACCGCTTGTGGGCAAGATATGGGATGCTATTACCGATCCGATGATGGGTAATATAACTGATAGAACCAGATCTAAATTTGGTGCCAAGAGATTTTATATTCTTGTTGGCGGAATTGTTTCTTCACTTACTTTTATTTTGATGTGGCTTACGATTCCCACCAACTCAATAGTAGCTTTATATATATTCTATTTGCTTATGTATTGCCTATTCTCAACGGGATTTACAATTCTGATGGTTCCCTATAACGGCTTGTTGCCGGATATGATAGACGATTATGCAACAAGATCCAGATTTTCTAGTGTGAGAATGATCTGGTCCACACTGGGATCAATGGTATGTGGTTTGGTCCCTACATTTCTTATAAAGGACAATCTGGATACATCGGCATATCTAACATGTGCACTTATATTCGGTGTTCTGTTCCTTATAACTTCACTTGTTACCTTTTCAGGTACCTGGGAGAGACAAAAAGAACCTGTTAAGACAAGCCTTAAAGAGAGCTTTCCTCAGGCTATAAGCGTGTTTAGAAGCCGTTCCTTTAAATTGTTTATTGGAATATATCTTTTTGGACAGTGTGGAATGGACTTTGTATCCGGAATGGCGGTTTACTACGTGGACGATGTGCTTAACGGATATGGCAACGGTTATTTTACTTATCTTATGGCAGTTCTTTTGATTGCTCAGCTCACAGGAATGCTGATATTTGCACCTATAATGAGTCGCACTTCCAAAAAGCTTACCATTTTGATCGGAGCGCCTATAAGACTTATAGGTACATTGGGGCTTCTGGCATTTTCATATGAGGGCGCAAATATTGTACCAATCCTTGTGATGACCGCACTGATAGGCCTTGGCAATGCGGCAACGGTATCTGCTATATTTGCAATCATGGCAGATATGGCTGAAGTAGATGAGCTCATCACATCCATCCACAGGCCCGGAATTGTGTCAGGTATGGCTACCTTTGCAAGAAAGATTTCATCCGGATTATCTGCGGCGATAATAGGATTTCTTTTGTCCGCCGTTGGATATGATGAGGTAATTGCAAATGCCGGGGAGAGACAGTCTGCTGCGACGCAGCAGGGAATTGCACTTATTTATGTAGTTGTCCCGGCTATTCTGATCACGTGTCTTATCATTGTTGGAGCTCTTTTCCCTCTTACAGGTAAAGAGTTTAAGATTGTGCAGAAGGAAATTGCCAGAAGAAAGGGTGAGGACGAATCAGAGACAACTAATGAGGAAAGACTTATATGT
>JAILBM010000391.1 GCA_024680925.1 Butyrivibrio sp. | reverse complement strand
TCAAGCTTATGCTGCAGGCTCAAGCTCGCCTTCAGATTCCTCAAAATCAGCAAACTGCTCAGGATAGATAGCCTTAGCCATAGCGATAAGTGCTGAGATTACGTGCTGGTTAGGCTGATTAACTTCATCACTGTCAAGCATATATACATCGCTGTTTGTGATTGCTGTAACGTTCTCCCAACCTTCCATAGTAAGTATAGTATTAATTACGTCAGGTGTGTACATATCTGCTGTAAGAATTACATCAGGGTTAGCTGCAACTGCTGCTTCCTCTGAAAGTGCAGGCCACTGGTCAGCCTCGTTTGCTGCAATATTCTTTGCGCCAACAAGCTCAAGCATCTCATTGATGTAGGTGCCATTGCCAGCTGTATAGATAACCGGGTTATCTGCTGAAGGTGTGTAAAGCTCAAAAAGAACGCTCTTTTTCTCTTCCTCAGGAATTGTAGCTGCGATCTCAGCGATCTGGTCGATTACTGTCTGCATATGTGAAACCATAGCATCAGCATCATCTTCCTTATTCACTACAAGACCGATGAAACGAATATCATCTTCGATGCCCTGAAGTGATGTGCTGCTGGGGATATCTGTGATGAGGGCGCCTGACTCTCTTACTGACTCGTATACGTCAGTACCGCCTGCCTGGCTCATGCCTGTTGTAAAAATAACATCAGCTGAAAGGGCTACAAGCTGCTCCTGATCGGGAGCCATCATATCAAACTGAGGGATGTCAGCCTTAAGCTCTGAACCGTAGCTACCAAATGAATATGTATCGCAAGCTACGATGTTATCTGCAAGACCTAAATCAATAAGAACTCTTGTGATTGAAGGAGCCATTGAAATAATAGCATCTGTCTTCTCAGGAAGCTTGATCTCGTTACCGCTTCTGTCTACTACTGTGCCATCTTCTGAAACTTCAAATGTTGTAGCCTCAGCCTCTTCCTCTGTAGCCTCAGTTGCCTCTTCTGTAGCTTCTTCTGTGGTCTCTTCTGTTGCCTCTTCAGTAGCTTCCTCAGAAGCCTCCTCTGTAGCCTCTTCTACTGCCTCTGTAGTCTCAGTAGTATTCTCCTTTGAAGTGCTTGTACCGCATCCTGCTACTGCTGAAAATGCAAGAACAATGCTCATCATCATTACGACAAATTTCTTTTTCATATTTTTCTCCTTTTTTCTATGTCGTTCGGCTTTTAATAACTACAAGAAAAAATTTCGGAGAAATTTCCTGGCAGTATAAAAAAAGCCGCTTAGTTATAAGCGGCAAATGTTCTATAAAGTATCGACGTTTTTGCATCAAAAGAATTCTCAATAAAAATATTGAGAAAAAGCTGTGCTCCAGCGCCGGCACCTTCCCTGGTCACGAGGAAGAACATGTGCCTGTACATAGGCTGGTATCCGGCTTTCACGGTAGCGGCACTGTCCGGGATTTCCACCCGGTTCCCAGTTAGGCCATGCAGGAAATGAATAATTGATCTCAAGCTCCACAAGGCACCTAAATACAAAGCAGACTTTAGCACAGAAGTTTCCATACGTCAAATACAGTCGCATTCAAAAAGCAGCAAACCATTTTTCTGATCTGCTAATACATATCTGGTAAGAACCATAAATACCCGTTATCCTGTAAGATAACATGGTCTGCTAAAACTCCCTGATATTTCTCCCATAACCCTTTATTCAAAATCAGTATTCCATCCTTGTTTTTCAACCACGCCTCAATACCACCATTCTCACAGTAAAAATCATTTAGAAGTACTGAATACGCAAACAAATCATCATGAAAAAAATCTATTTCATCATCTCCATTTCTAGAAACATTTTGAATGTAAATATTAGAGCCATTGTACTTAGTACCATATAGCCTTTGTACTTCCCTTAGGTCTCCCCAATACTCGTTAGCTTGTCCTCCGCCCATACCAGCATCTCTGTAATTATATATAGCAACTCCTCCAAGAATCAGAGATAAGACAACGATTCCTATATATAACAAATTCATGCCCTTAATCATCATTGCTGCTTTACAGATGTATATAGAACAAATAATTGCTGCCATTATATAACTTGGATATATATACCAAGTATAATGTGAGCCCGCGACTGAATAAGCCGCAACAGGAACAATTAGTCCCAACCAATAAATAGCAGTTTCTCCACAATCTGAAGTCAGGATATCTTTTTTTCTTTTTGATGCCTTAGTAATTACTACAGCACACAGATACAGTATAAGGGCAACAGCTAATACTTTAAATATGCGTCCTTTTGTGATATCTAACAAATATTCCCACGTAATACCAGATGTCACTTTTCGATTAACTTCTCCAAAGAGCATTTCATGAAAAAAGCTTGTCCCATCGAACATAAACCTTTTCACTGCCCACGGGATAACAGTAACTAGCGATATGACAATAGCACGTCCTACATTCTTTAGCCTATTCTCTTTATCTGCAAAAGGAATGGAAAAAAGGCATATTGGAATAATACACATTACATGAAAACCTTTTGTCAAAAAAGCCTGTCCTACAAAAAAACCTGCAATCATGAGATATGCGGATTTTTCTCTAGCTTTTTCCAAGCATATTATTACAAGGACAAAAAATAGCGAAAACAATGCATCGAGATTTGCTGTCCGGTACATATGATAATCAAACAGATAATCTATCATCAAAAAAAGTGTGCTGAACGCCAAAGCCTCTTTAGCAGAATATTTTTTTGTCAGAAATGAAACAAGTATAACGCAAGTAGCTATTCCTTCAAGCGCTGCTGGGATCTTAACAGCAACAAGCGTCGGACCAAATAGCTTAATTGAAATAATTATTGGAATTAATGCAAGAGGCGGCTTTGAATTATAATAGTCAACCATATCTCCATGTGTGTTGATGATCCATCTATTGTTCTTAAACATGTCATAAGCATTAGATATATGCCAAGCTTCATCATCATCTGTAATACCAATGGCATTCAGTTTAAAAAACATCCTAAAACAAACCAAAATAATAGTAACGAATATAAGCGCCAAAAAGACATTTTCTCGCTTATCTCTATTTTCAACATTTTTTTTCATTATTCTGTGCCCTTTCCACAAAAAGGTGTACTTTTTTGTTTTCTATCAACATCATATATTATCGTTTCCACGCTTTGTTGTCCATAACAAACTTAATGATTGCGCCATCTTTTAGAGTTTCTTTCAATTGGCTTTATTCCTCCATCAAAAAGTACACCTCTCTGCAGAAAAGTTTGCTTACAACAATGTGGCATTTTTATACTTACTTGCCCTATAACGATATCTTCCCCTCGGTAAATGCCGTAACAATGCAAAATAAAAAAGCCTCAATGAAATCTTCTTCATTAAGACTTTTTGAAAGTCCGTTCTCACGGCAATTACTGTATGAACTTTTCAAAATAGCTATTATTCTACCTACACTTCTACGGCTATCTGGATTATGCTTTTCCTCTCGTATTTATTGTTCCA
>JAILBM010000389.1 GCA_024680925.1 Butyrivibrio sp. | reverse complement strand
TATGGTCACTCCATAGGCATTTACAATTGAATTTGGACTTTTAAGTATTATTCTGTAGGCCTCCAGAGTAAGGTTTTTTATCCCTGGAAAAAAGGAAAAGCCGTTGGTCAATATACTTTTTTCATTAGTAAAAGAACCTACAAAAACCAGATAAAAGGGGATTACACAGATTATCGCAAATACAGAAGTAAGTACATAGCTTATGGAATTAAATATTTTCATATCAAGAGAATTATTAAGCTTGTATATAGTTTTATTATTCATAATTTTTCACTTCCTAATAATATGTTTTACATTTAATATAGAGCGTAGTCAGGATCAATTTTTCTAATGGTAAAATTAACAACGTTAATTGTTATAAAGCAAAGTATTGACTGATATAAACCTGCAGCGGCTGTCATTCCGAGGTTTGAAGTGGATATCATGGAACGATAAATGTAGGTGTCAAGGATATCTGAGGTCTGCAATAATATCTGGTTATTACCTACGAGCTGATAGAACATTCCAAAATCACCTCTGAAAATTCCACCGATTGAAAGAAGCACCATGGTAATAATTGTTGGTTTTAAGCATGGAAGAGTGATATTCCATATTCTTTGCCAGATATTGGCACCATCAATCTTGGCGGCCTCATGTATTTCGGGACTAATTCCAACTATGGCTGCAAGATAAACAACACTTCCATAACCGGTTGATTTCCAAAGCTTCATGAGAACCATTACAATAGGCCATTCTTTTGCTTTACTGTAAATATTGAAACTTTCCATTCCCATGCTGTTTAGCATATTGTTGAGTACACCATGATCACCGAAGATATTAAGTACTATGGTGGCAACAACTACCCAGGAAATAAAGTGTGGAAGGAACATCATGGTCTGGGATATCTTTTTGAATTTTTTGTGGGTTATTTCGTTTAGAATAATTGCAAATCCAACCTCTGCAACCAGACCAAAGGTTATAAATACAATGTTGTAAAGAAGTGTATTTCTGGTGAGGCTCCAAAGCTTATTGGATAAGATCATATACTGGAAATTATCAAACCCAACCCAGTCACTTCCAAAGATTCCGGCCTGATAATTGTATTTTTTGAAAGCTATAACTATTCCTGCCATGGGAATATAGCTAAACAAAACTACAAATATTAACGCAGGAGTAAGCATAAGCAGTAAAGATCTGTTTTTCTTTACCTTTTTTAGAAAAGTACTTTTGCTTTTGGGTTTCGTTTCTGCATTATTCATTTTTTCGTAAGTCAAAAAAGAATCTTGTTTTTGCTTTTGCACTAAGGCATCCATAATTTCATACCCTCCCTTGGTATTTGGTGTATGATGATATTAGCAACTTGGTGCTCCATACTGCAATGATTTAGACTAATTTTCTAAAAACGTTGTTTTAAATGCACATTTTTTGTATAAATTACACACTGTTTATATTTTGAATATGACAATTTGCACCAATGAGGTTAGAATATAAAAGAAATACTTATCAGAAATGCAGAGAGATCAGATATGAAAACATCAGAACTTTATGAAAAATTGCAAGAACATATTATTTATAAGAATCTTCCTATTCCCTTTTGTAATGTGGAAAAGGGAATTAAAATCATAGTGCCTTCCCTTTATACAGATGAAGCCGGAACTATATTTGTTGGAAATCTGGAAGAATTTGATATTTTAAGATCCAAAAATCTTCTTTCTAATGAATGTACATATCTTGTATGTTGCAGGGATATTCTACCGGATTTTCCCGATGAGATTTCTAATGTAAATGTGATTTTTCTGGATACTTCACTACAGACGGCACTTATACAAATAACAAGTGTTATAAAAGAAGAGATAAGCACAGGCAATAAGGATGATTCCAAAATGCTTAAGCAGTTTTGGGATGATATTATTTATTCCCGGATAAGTACACAGAAACAGGTTATTGAACGGTTAAAGTTATTTCCATATAAAATATCCAAGCATATTGCCTGTATTATTGTGCGTCCGGAACATAAACCGACACCTTTGCATAATGAGAAGATTACCAAGGCTTTACAGGAATTCTTTAATGAAACCAATCTGTTTTTTGATGGATCCGAATGGATAATCCTGTATTCCCAGTCAAAAGATACATCGGATGAACTAGATATTGATTACAATGTATTTTCTTCTTTATTGGGTAAATATGGATTAAATGCAGGAATCAGCTATGTTTGCCAGCTTCCTGAGCTTTTAAGAACTCTTTATATGACAGCCTGTGCCTCTCTGGATCTTGGCCTTGGCATGAGTATTGAGCCATATATTTCTCATATATATACTTATCATCAGTTTAATTTATATTATATTATTCATATGTGCGCTCAGGCTTATACCTATGCTCATAAGACCGACAACCTCATTTATCTGACACATCCGGATATAACCAGATTATATTATTATGATCAGAAAAATGGTAATAATCTGCTGAATGTAATGTTTGAATACCTTTTAAGTGGGCAAAATACAAATATTACAGCTAAAACATTATATATGCATAGAAATACGGTTATAAATAAGCTCAATAAAATAGAAGAAGTTCTTGAACATAAGCTGGATTATGAAAAGGATCATTATCTGTTTCTTATTTCCTGTATGGTGATGAATTACCAACATAATTTTACCAAAAGAGACATTTCAAGATACTTCAATCTCCATGATTTTAGGCTAAAAAACGATTGATCCATGGATAAAACCATTGAAATAGTTGGATTTTTTGAACTTTTAATGCCCAAAAACGACGATTTAAAGGCATTTAGCGAAATAAAAAAGATTTTTCTTTTGTTAATTATAACCAAAGGGATGTTAAATATAATCAATCGAAATGCAGTTAATATAAATGCAAAATTATTGAAAATGCCGAAAATACTACATTCTTCTTGTGCATGTGCCATTA
>JAILBM010000385.1 GCA_024680925.1 Butyrivibrio sp. | reverse complement strand
CCATTTAGGAAGAAAATCACTTATTGAAAAAGAAACCATGGCAAGAACCAGGCTTAAAATTAAAACTATAAATAAACCATATCTGACTATATTTCTGGCTTTTACATCCTCTTTAGCTCCGATTTTGTGAGCAACCTGAACATTAAATCCTACAGCAAATGCGCTTAACAACCCGTTTAGCAACCAGGTAGTAGTAGACATAAGTCCTATAGAAGCAGATGCATTTGTGTCTAAGTGTCCAACCATAGATGCATCTATGTATTGCATAATTACGGAAGTAATCTGTGCAAATATAACCGGTATGCTCAAACTTATTATCATCATCAAAGACTCTTTTTTATTTAAATTTTTTCCATCTCTTACATCTTTTAAATAATCTTTCAAAATATTCACCCAATTCATTATTTTTGCATGATTATTAACTTAATGTCAATACTCGCTTGCAAGTATTGCACGCCGGATTCTAGTCTGCTTTGCAGAAATATTTCCTATTCGAATCCCTTTCTTGGTATTCCTGGCACTAGTTACCGAATGGGTACAATGATTATCTCTGAAACAGGTGATTTCAGTCAATTTTCTTCACCTGATAAGATACCCGTACCGGTATGTCACCATCCACTTATCAATCCGGACAACCGGACAACTGTCATTCAAGGATGGAAAAGCGTGGCTCCCGGTATCTGCGATATGCTCTGTTCACTTCTACGGCCTATGTCTGCTTATGATATCCAACATTCAAAGCTTATTTAGCTAAAATAATCTCCTGCCTCTAATATTTCAAGTCTCATCTCACAAGATTTGGAGTGCTTTTTTCAGAGTACCTTAAATATTTCATAGAAAAATCCCTTAACATCTACACTGTCTGAATTTTATTATTTATAATTAAAAACAGCCGTAAACCTTACAAATGATATGCTACCCATATGGTAGACAGATGAAATAATAGCTTACGGCTGTTTATTTAATTTTTTGTCAATTCATTACTTCTATATATTTAACCGGATATTATTATTTTTACGAATCCTGTTACTATTGTATTTTCTCAAAATCCGCTACTTTATATAAGCGGTTTGAGTATGTCTGGAATATTAAGCTTATCGCTATTCTATTTTCTCAAAATCTGCTACTTTATATAAGCGGTTTGAGTATGTCTGGAATATTAAGCTTATCGCTATTGTATTTTCTCAAAATCTGCTACTCCATGCTTACATATAGGACAGATATAATCTGGTGGGAGCTCTTCTCCTTCATATATAAATCCGCAAACTTTACATACCCAGCCTTTTTTGCCTTGTGTAGCCGGCTTTGGTTTTACATTTTCCTGATAATATGTATAGGTTACTGTCCTGTCATCTGATATAAGCCTCATTTCTTTTATTTCACAAATAAATAATGTATGGCTAACCATGTCTATCATATTATCCACCTCTAGGGATATAACTGCATTTATATAATGTTTTAAGAACGGAAGTCCGTTATCAGTGCGGTTTACTTCTATCCCTTCAAATTTATCTACATCTCGTCCACTTTGGAAACCAAATCTCTGGAATACTGAAAATACTACTTTTTCACTTAAAACATTTACATTTAATTTTTTTGTCTTTTCTATTGTTTCGCAGGAATAATTATTTTTATTTATGCCTACTGCAATCCTTGTAGGATTTTCAGAAACCTGGGTTACGGTATTAACTATAAGTCCATTATCCCTTTTGCCATCATTACTTGTAACCACATATAAACCGTATCCAATCTTAAACAGGGCTGAAATATCATCTTTAACCGCTAATTTATCGCTGGCTGCCATATATTCTTTGCAAAGTTCATTTGCCATGTCTTCAAGAATATTTTTATCGAAATCTGTAAGGGCAGATAATATGGTTAAATTATTTTTTGTATAATATAATTCTCCCCCTTCTTTTAACATTTCTGTCATTACAAGCTTAGCTCTTGGTGCCCAGCTTCCATTTTCGATAAAAGCTACTGTACGATTTCTGAAATTACGCTCTTTAAGCCTTGAAATATAGTCTTTCACAAAAGGATAAATATCAGCATTATAAGTGGTAGCAGCCAGAACAAGCTTGC
>JAILBM010000372.1 GCA_024680925.1 Butyrivibrio sp. | reverse complement strand
GCTTTGTGTATTAACTGTTATATTATCTGTATTCAAGTACTTCCCCTTCTGTTCTTAACTTTCTTTTCCATACAACAAAATATTATAACGCTTTTTACAATTGATGTTTAATAAAAAATTATGTCTATTTCTTATAAATTTCTAAGCAAATTTAATAAAAATAACATTAGAAACCTATAAAACGTTTTTCTTTTTCTTTTCCCTTTACAATCATTGTTATAGCCATGTAAGTTACAATTATAAATACTGTGGACCCGGTCCAGATTGTCAATGGAAAGTAAAAAAAGTTAAATTATTTTAAAGCATGCCGTATCATATATTACATGTATAACATATTATACATATCATTAGTTATTCTAAGCTATCAGCAAATACAGTACCACCGCTATGATACCTATTGCAAACATCATAAAGGAAAAAGCACTGCTGGCACTGACTATGCGTCCGCTTTGACGAATGGCAATCTGCTTTTCCGCTATTACAAATACGTAATCCTTTTGTTTTTTCTTTTTCCCGGAAAGCTTATTTTTTATATAGGATAAACGGTTAAGAAGCCTTCCCATACTCCATGCAAAGTGAAATCCCGAGGGTATATCAGGTTTTTCTTTCAACTGTCTGTGACTTGTCTTTCTTAGTAGTAGAATTATTCCATCCGTGGAAAAGTCTATAATTCTGCAGATAAATCCAAATACTGCAGGTAAAATCACAAGAAGAAGTGGCTCATAAATAAGTGTCAGTAAATCCAGCTTATACGGCCAGAGATTTATATATTCCCCTCTTCCCTCGGAGTCTTTTCTTATAAAAACATTTCTAACCAGAAAGATATATAAAACAGCACCTATAACAATGCTGATAAAGCCGCCCTTAAGATTGGTAAATGAAAAATACTTAATTGTATGTTCAAGCTCAGCTCCATACAAAAATCCTTGAGAATAATCAGCTATTCTGTTGAGTGATAGGTCTGAGAAAATGCCAAAAACAGGAAGTACAAGAGCCGATAACGCCAAAACGATACCTGTTAAAGGCGAAATATACTTATTCTGCCTATCATATTTATTCTGCAATTGTTTATCATTGTTTTCTTCGATAAATACGCATACAAAGAGCTTGGTCATATAACAGACTGTCATACCGCCTGTAAGAAGAAACAGCCACTCTATAACCCTAAATAAGCCATCATGCACCGCATATTCTGCAATAGCCTCATGAAGAAGAGTCTTGCTCACATATCCGTTAAATAATGGGATACCTCCTATTCCCAATGCACCTGCAAGAAATACATACTTTAATACCGGCTTTTTTCGCCCATATCCTTTGATCTCGTTAAGGTCAAGCTTATGAAGATTCATGACAATGACACCTGCTGCCATAAACAAAACCAGCTTGAGATTTGAGTGATTTACCATATGAAGTACTGTTCCCCTGACAGCCAGGGCATTTTCATCTCCCAGAAGAGTTATAAGCCCTGCTCCTGTAATGATCATTCCAAGCTGTGACATGGAAGAGCAAGCCAGAGTTCTTTTTATATCTATAGAAATAATAGCCAGAATCCCCCCAAGAAGCATGGTAATTGTTCCAAGGATACATATAAATACTCCCCAGTCATTACTTAAAGGAAGCACATAAACAGATAAAAGCAGTATTCCAAATATACCGGTCTTTGTAATAATTCCGGACAAAAGAGCTGATGCAGGCGCAGGTGCTACAGGATGGGCCATAGGAAGCCATATATGGAGAGGGAACATACCTGCCTTGGCACCAAATCCAAACAATATGCAGAGTCCTGCAGCATATAGTTGTATAATTTCTGCCTTTTCTCCACGATTCCACACTTCCATGCATAGCTCTCTCATAGATTCAAAGCTAAGGCTTCCTATAAGATCATATAGAAGAAAAATCCCCATTAATGAGACAAGACCTCCTATTACCGCAACTGCCAGATATACAGCTCCTGCTCTAAGGGTTTGACTTTTTTCATCATGTATTACGCATACGTAGCTTGATACAGACATAATTTCAAAGAAAATAAAGGTGGTATAAAGGTCATCGGACAAAAATACAAAAGTGGTGGAAATATAGGTCAGAATCAGGAAAAACATATACCTTTTTTTCTTAAGAGCATGGGCCATGTACTCTATTGAAAAAAGTCCCGTCATAATCCACATATATGTTGAAATAACTGCAAAAACCAGCCTGAATCCGCCAAAATAAAAACTGATTCCCAGCCCGCAAATATCAGGTATTGCAATTCTCATAGCATTTATATCCATACTTTAGAACCCTCCATTTGCAACAATACCAAGCCTTTCAATTATAGGCTGTGACCATATTCCAAAAATAACTGTTACTACAGAAAAAATAAAAAGAGGTAAAAGCATCCTTATTGTAGGATCCTTATAGTTTTCAAGTTCTGAAACATTTTGTGGATCACTCAAAAACTCTTTGCTTGGAAATACTGCTCTTATCACTATACTTATCATATAAATAGCCGTCATAAGAGCCGAATACAACAAAACCATTACTCCCACATCCCCTGTCAGTGAATTATCAGTAAAAAGCGCCTGAGCTATCTTCCACTTACTTATAAATCCTGAAAAGAGAGGAAATCCCGCAAGAGCAAGTCCTGAAATAAAAAAGGCTGTAAAGGTAAGGGGCATTTTTCTGCCAAGTCCGTCCAGCTCATAAACGTAGTTTTTTCCGGTTTTATGCATAACAGCACCCACGCAGAAGAATCCACTGATTTTCATTACGGCATGGAACAGCATATGAGTCATACCCGCAAGAAGACCAAGTGGCGACATCATTGAAAGAGCCAGCAAAATATAGGAAAGGTTACTTACCGTAGAATATGCCAGTCTTCTTTTAAAATGCGGCTCCTTTACTCCCATGGTGGAGGCATAGACTATAGTTATCATGGCAAAAACAACTGCAATTTCCGCAGCCCAGCTGTTTTTTAGAATCTCTGCTCCAAAGCAGTAATAGGTAAATCGCATAATGGCAAAAACACCGGACTTAACCACAGCTACCGCATGAAGCAGCGCTGTAACAGGTGTAGGTGCAACAGAAGCTTCAGGAAGCCAGCCGTGAAAAGGGAAAATAGCAGCCTTAACTCCAAATCCAAAAAAGGCAAGAATATAGACAAAATATGCTACATTTGTATATCCGCCTATTCTGGATAAATCAAGATTACCTCCGTAGGAAAACTCAATACTGCTGGAAAACAGGGCATAATAGACCATACCTATAAAGGCAAAGGCCGTACCACCTATCATATAATACAAATATTTTCTGGTGGCCTTTCTGGCTTCATCTGTCATGGTATGCATGACCAGCGGAAGTGTAACCATGGTCAATGTCTCGTAGAACAGATATAAGGTTACTATATTACCTGAAAAGGCAACTCCAAGTGTTACCCCGTAGGTAATGGTATATACTGCCAAAAAAGTATTTACCCTTTCCTCATGCTCCATATATTCAAAAGTATATAGAGTAGCCAGAGGCCAAAGGCACGCAACTATAGAGCCAAAAAACACAGCCATTCCGTCAATCCTAAGGGTCATGGGAAGCTTATCACTAAGTGCAAAAAGCTCCAATGTTCCCGATGGTGACAAAAACAGAATTATCAGTGTTATGGCTGAATTTATAAGCACCATTGTCTCCACAAAGATATTTCGTTTTTTTGCATCGGTAAACGGTCTAAAAAGCATATATATTCCCGTAATTACAGGAAGTAATATGGGTACCTGTATAAAGTAAAGTGCCATCGGCTTCTCCTTGATTAAAAAATAGTCTCAGAAATAGCTGTAAGTATATCTATAAGTCCCTTCGGAATTATTCCGAACAGAACTGCCATAATAGTCAGTATTATTATGGGGATCAGCATTCTTTTTCCGGGATCTGCTGCCATGTGGGCCTTTTCATTTTCATTTTTTACTTCTTCTCCAAAAAAAGCCTTTAAGGAAACGGTAAGTAAATATCCCGCAGTAAGAAGAGCACTGATAAGTAAAATGCATGGTCCAAGCCACCTTATGAGAGGTATTCCAGATGAAAAGGCGCCTACTCCAAGATACCATTTGCTTACGAAGGCACTTGTAGGTGGAATTCCTATCAGAGTAACGGATACAAGAGTAAAGCACCACATAGTAACAGGCATACTCTTTCCTATGCCGTCAAGCTCTTTAACCATAGTTTTGCCGGTTTTCATAATGATTGAACCTGCCGTCAGAAACAAAGTATCCTTTACAATACTGTGAAATACCACATGCATTATGGCACCAACAAAGGCTATGGGTTCCATAAGAGATAGTCCGAATAATATATATGAAACCTGACTTACGGTGGAATAAGCCATCCTCTTTTTTAGTCCCTTTTCCATATAAGCCATCATGGAGCCCATAAAAATTGTAATAAGCGTAAGTACGATCCAGGCATACTGAACCCAGCTTCCACGGATATTATTCACCCCCACAACGTAATATATGCACCTTATTATGCCCAAAACTCCGGCTTTGGTAATAACACCCGAAAGTACTGCAGATGCAGGCGCAGGTGCCACAGGATGGGCCGTAGGAAGCCAGCCATGCATTGGAAACATACCCGCCTTCGTACCAAAACCTATGATCATCAAAAATACTCCAAAGAGTTCTCTATTGGAAAGAGCAATATTACCAAGGCTTCCTCCCGGCAAAAAACTCAGATCAAAACCTTCGGAGAGAAATAAAAAGAATCCAAATATGGTAAGAAATGCTCCCGCAACCGAATAAAACAGATATTTCAGTGCAGCCATAACAGATTCATGAGTTCTGCTATGAAGCACCATTGGCATTGATATAAAGGTCATAAGTTCAAAAAGCACATAATAGGTAAAAAAGTTCCCTGCAAAACATGCTAAAACAAGCACAATTGCAGTAGGAATATAGAATCCGTAAAAGCTCTTTATTCCACCCTCATGCTCCATATATTCCAGTGCAGCTATTCCCACCAAAGTAAAAACAGTGGCAAAAAGTACAGCAAACACTATTCCTAATTTGTCTACAATAAATACAAATTCCATTTATGCTCCTAATGGCTTATTTATAAATTTTTCTAGTTTCTATCTATTTTTATCCAAAAACAGTCAACCCTCTGGTGAGCACTGTGATAACCATCGGGGAAAGTGTTCCGAGAATCAAAATAAGAACAGATAAAGCTATGATTGCAATATTTTCAAGTTTTATATCTGTATCCTTAACAGTTTCATAATTTTCAGTAACACCAGTTTTTGTATCGGCTTCTGTCTTTCGCTTATTCTTAGGCTTTATAACACCTTGTGGTGTATATATGACAAGAACTGTACGCATGAAATATACCGCATTTAAAACCGTACTTATAGCAAGGGCTGTCCAGGCTATGATCATTTTATAAACAGGAGCCTGGGTTGCCGCTGAAGCGAACATGAATTTAGAAACAAATCCTGTACACAAAGGCATACCTATCATTGAAAGACTTCCTATAGTAAATCCGATTCCCGCTATACGATTTCTATATCCTGCTCCTACTATCCCGCTTCTGTCCAGCCTGTTTCCTGAACTGTCAATAAGTCCTGTGGCACTTATAAATAAAAGTGATTTCATAACCCCATGGGAGATTACATGGAAAAGAGCTGCAATTATTCCCTCACTGCTTCCAAGACCAATGCCCATGTATATATAACCTATCTGTGCCACCGAGGAATAGGAAATCATTCTTCGGATATTCTTATCCCTGATAGCATCCACAGAACCTATTATCATGCCTATTATTCCAAAAAAGAACAGAACATTTTCCATCTGTCTTCCCGGAACCGAATCATAGGGAAGAACTCTTACTATAAGCTTAATCAAAAGGAATATATATCCCTTCGATACAAGTGATGACAAAATTGCAGATGCTGCAGGGGTGGAATATCCATAAGCATCAGGTATCCAGGTATGAAAAGGATACAGACCGCTTTTTATTCCAAGACCAACAGTAAGAAGGACCATGATAACTGCTGCCGGTACCAGGTATATACCCTCCTGTAAAACTCCCTTCATAGCCTCTTTTGCCGGACTCATAAGAAGCTGACCGGTAATAGCATAAAGAAGGGAAAGTCCTATAAGGAAAAGTCCTGAACCGATAAGACTCATTACCATATATTTAATTGCAGAAACATATACCCTTCCTATCTTCCTGGCCATTATTATTCCACAAGCAGATATAGTGCAGATTTCTATGAAAACATAGGCCGTAAAAAGGTCATTGGTATATATAAGTGCCAGGAGCGAAGCCATCATAAGGTCAAGCTGTATGAAAAAAAGGTTGAGTTTTTTGGCTTCTATATCCTTTTTTATATGATAGGCACCGCCCATGACCGACAAAAGCATGATAAGTGAAAAGGATGCCGCCATAAGACATTCCAGCTCACCAATCCTTATCTCATTTCCCCAGGGTGCCGGGTAATGCCCCATCATATAGGTATAAGAAGTACTGTTAAGATAGGTAAACTGCAATGTAAAAAGGGACATGACAAATACAGCCGTAACCATGACTACATGGACGATTTTGGCCCATTTTCCATTTAAAACAAAGGATATGATTGCAGAAAACATGGACAGTATTATGCAAAAAAATGGAAAGTTCTGTACTAATGTCATTCATCTTCCTCCATTATTTCTCCATAAGTAAGCTCTCCAAGCTCCTGACTTTCTTCCATTCGAAGCTTCATCATAATTTCATCCAGATTCAGTGTATGGTATTCTTTGTAAAGATTTATGGTAAGTGCCATCATTAACGCACTTACGCTGACTGATACAACAATTCCCGTAAGAACAAGGCCTGAAGGTACAGGATTTATGTAATATGAGGCATCGGTTATGCCATCTACATATATAGGCGCATGGCGCCCTTCAATATAGCCTTTTGCCGCAAGAAACAGATACACGGAGCAGTCCATTATATCAAGGCCTATTATTTTCTTTATAAGATTTGGTTGTAAAAGAAGATTCATCATACCTATTACAAACAGGATTACCGATGCAACCTCTTCATAGTTGGTAAATACAGTAACTGACATTAAAAGCTCCCTCTTCTGAATGCTACATAAAATGAATACATGGTACAGGCAACAACTATTCCAACGCAAATGTTAAGATACACAATAAGTCCCGCACTTAAAATCGCTCCCGGAGTTCCGGTGGTAATTACAGAGTCCAGGTGATTCGCTCCCGTATAAAAGGAATAACTCTTGGCAAAGCAGTAAAAAGAAAGTGCCGCTACAGTGATTATTTTGATAAATTTTTCAGATAAAAACTTTCCTGCCCTTTCAAATCCAAAGGCTGTTAAGTACAAAATAAATCCGGATCCTATAATAGCTCCTCCGGAAAATCCTCCGCCGGGAGAAAGATGACCATTCAAAACCACATATATTCCGAAAATTATTATTATAGGAACCAGGATTCTTGCAGCAGGGCGAAGAATTGCACTTCTTCCCGGTTCATAATACATATCAGTTTCTTCAGGTTCATCTTCTCTAAGAAGCATCAGTACACAGCAGGCCGCCACAAATAATACACAGGATTCACCAAAAGTATCAAAGGCTCTGTAATCCAAAATCATCCCTGCCACAATATTTATTGCTCCTGTTTCAGTTAAGCCTTCTTCTATATATCTTCTGGCAACCTCATTATTCTCCGGTGCATTGGCATTACCAAATTCCGGAAGGTAACTTACAGTTACAAGAAGAAGAATGGTCAAAAACAGTCCCAAAATAATGGAAACTGCTATATAAATCTTATTAAAAATACTAAGATGCTTATTTCCTTCTTCATATAGCTCTTCCTTGTCAGTCCATAATTTATGGGCAAATCTGCTTAAATTAAGCTTTTTCCCTCTTTTAACAGGCTTTACAGTCTCCATTTTACCCTTTAAAGGGTCATACTCACCCTTGCACCATTTTGCAAAATGCTCCCATATGCTGTTTTCATAATCAGGATTTCTCTTACTCATTTGATTCCTCTATTTTTCCGGCTCTGGACTCGGTTTTTATAGATCTGATCTTTTTCAATGTAACAAATAACAGAATACTGGTAACTCCGGCTCCCACAGCTGCCTCTGTAATAGCCAGATCCGGAGATTCCAAAATAAGCCAGATAATAGCCATAACGAGACTAAAAGCCATGTATATAACCACTGATACCAGAAGTCTTTTTGTAAAGCTTACAGAAATGGCACATATGATCAAAAAAAGCAGTAAGATAATTCTCAAAGCTTCCATAATTTACTTCTCCTCCTAACTTTTAAATACTTCATATTCATCTATTTCCATCATTTCACAATCCTTTTCCAGTTCCGGATTTGTGGTCACCTCAATTGCAGAAAGCAGATGTGAACAAACCGGTGAGGCTATCCAAAACAGAGCGACTATTGCCAGTAGTTTTAATGATGAAAAAGAAATGCCATTGATAATGATCATACCGATTGTTATTAAAAAAAGTCCCAAAGAATCGCCCATTGCCGCTGCATGAAGTCTGTTTAATACATACTTTATCCTGAATATTCCTATCACTCCCGATATGAGAACCAGTATTCCTGCCAATATGAAAAGGGATGCAAAAATAAGCTTTAATGTAGTCATATGCCATTCTCCTTTAAATCGGATTTATCATTGGTTGCATCTGTTTTTTCCGTTACCTTTTTTTCCTGAAATATCCCGACATATATCTGTGCCAGAACTATTACCGCCACAAAACTGATAACAGCATATATCAGAGCCACATCGAGAATAGTATTTTCTCCAAGAAGAACTGCCATAAGCATTATTATGGCTATTGTCATGGTGCCTATCATATTTATTGCCATAATTCTGTCTGCGAGCTTAGGACCCAAAACTGCTCTTAACAGACACAGAAGTGTTAATACAGCTATGATGAATATACTTACCAGGATAAATACTGAAAAAATCAAACTCATCTGCCATCTCCTTCCATTTTCTGAAGTAAATGTACAAACACTGAACTATCGAGTTCTCTGGCCATTTCTTTGTCATAACAATGCACCTGAAATTCTCCATTACGTAATCTTACAGTGATCGTACCCGGAGTTAACGTTATAGATGCTGCAAGGACATATCTTGCAAACTCAGATTTAAGAGGTGAAACAAATTTAACAAGTACAGGTTCCGGAATATCTCTGTGATTGAATATATAACCTATCATTACAATAGTTGAAACAATGATTTCTTTAATAAGAACAGCAAGATAAACAAAGATCAATGGGATTTTTTTTATGAGCTTAAGCTCTGCTTTGGGGTTGTAATCAAGATATTTCCATGAAAAGATATAAACGCACACACTAATAAAAATGCCGAAAACAGCAATTTCAAATGTCACTTTACCATTTAATATTATCCAAAATAAGAAAAATATTATCCCCATGAGACACCCCTTATAATAAATATATAAGAAATGCGATTTTACGTCAATTACGCAGTTATTTATACAAAGAAAAAACGCTTTACAAATAGATTGTAAAGCGCCTTTTCTCATTGTGAAGAGGTTTATTCAAAAATAGATTTTGAATCAAAATTTAGGGATATGAACAAAATATAATATATTTTGCTAACATTATTGTAAGCTTTTATTATATTTAGTTGCAATTCTGATTCATTCTTAACTATTTCCTTAATGTACTAAATCATATATACTGATTTTAGACTTTTCTATTTACAATATTTTGTTTATTTGAATTTTATGAATTTATAATATTTATAGTTATTTTTATTGCTATCTAATTCTCTCA
>JAILBM010000354.1 GCA_024680925.1 Butyrivibrio sp. | reverse complement strand
ATTACATGGTACCCCCAAAAATAAAAAAATTACCCTCTGAGTAAGAGGGTAATTTATATAAAAACAATACTAATTAGTGCTTAAAATCAAATTCTGATCAAAGGTAAAAAATTATTCTTCAACCGGAACAGTCTTAATATGGAGTTCTTCAAGCTGATGTTCTGTAACTTCTGAAGGAGCACCCATCATTATATCCTGAGCATTCTTGTTCATTGGGAAAGGAATAATCTCTCTGATTGAATCCTCACCGGCAAGAAGCATTACCATACGGTCAACACCAGGAGCAATACCTGCGTGTGGCGGAGCACCATAGCAGAATGCGTTATACATTGCAGGGAACTTAGCCTTAACATCATATTCACCAAGTCTTACCATCTCGAATGCCTTTACCATGATTTCAGGATCATGGTTACGTACGGCACCTGATGAAAGCTCAATACCGTTAACAACAAGATCGTACTGATCAGCTGTAATTGCCAAAGGATCGATTTCACCTCTCTCAGCCTTGAGAAGAGTTTCAAGTCCGCCTGAAGGCATTGAGAATGGATTGTGACAGAACTCAAGCTCACCGGATTCTTCACCGATTTCGTACATTGGGAAATCAACTATCCAGCAGAATGCATACTGTTCTTTATCCATATGACCGGGAACAGCAGCACCAAAGGTCTTTACAATAACACCGGCTGTTTTCTGGGCAGCAGTCTTTTTGCCTGCAGAGAGAACTACAAGGTCACCGCTCTTAAGACCAAGCTTTGAGATAACAGCTTCCTTATTAGGAGCAACAAACTTGGAAATGCCTCCAACAACTTCACCATTTTCATCAATTCTGAACCAGTAACCTTTGTTTCCTGCCTGAACTTCAACATCTGCAAGAGTCTTATCAATAAACTTACGGCTCTCTTTAAAGTCGGAAATAACAACTGCCTTTACAAGGCCTTCTTTAAATGGCTCAAATCCACAATCTGAAAGCACATCGGTAGCATCCTGAACTGTAAGGTCTATACGAAGATCAGGCTTATCTGTGCCGTATTTCTCCATAGCTTCTGTATAAGGAATACGTGTAAAAGGAGCTCCTGATGCACGGTCATAAGTACCATATTTTGCAAAAATAGGAGGAAGGACATCCTCACATACTGAAAATACATCTTCCTGAGATGCAAAAGCCATCTCCATATCGAGCTGATAGAATTCTCCAGGGCTTCTGTCACCTCTTGCATCCTCATCTCTAAAACAAGGTGCAATCTGGAAATAACGGTCAAATCCGGCTGTCATAAGAAGCTGTTTGAACTGCTGTGGAGCCTGTGGAAGAGCATAAAACTTTCCCGGGTGCTTTCTTGCAGGAACAAGGTAATCTCTTGCACCCTCAGGTGATGAAGCTGTAAGGATAGGAGTGGTAATCTCCATAAATCCATGCTCAGTCATTGCCTGACGAAGAGCCGCTATAACATTGCATCTAAGGATAATGTTCTTTTTAACTTCAGGATTTCTAAGATCCAGATAACGATATTTAAGACGTGCAGCCTCATCAGCTTCACGACTGTGATTGATTTCAAAAGGAAGTTCATTGTAACGGCAACGTCCAAGAACAGTAATCTTTTCAGGAACGACTTCGATATCTCCGGTTGCCTGCTTTGGATTCTTGCTGCTACGTTCTCTTACAGTACCTGTTACAGATATTGTAGATTCCTTGTTAAGATCCTTAACGATCTTCATCATGTCCTCAGTTTCAATAACTACCTGAGTTGTGCCATAGAAATCTCTGAGAACGACAAAACCAAGGTTTGCGCCTACTTCTCTTAAGTTTTCCATCCAGCCAACGATTGTTACCTGTGCTCCGACATTCTCGATACGAAGCTCGCCACAGGTATGTGTACGTGATTGCATCATTGTAAATCTCCATTTCTAATAACAAAAAATGTTTGGTTTTATGCAAAAAATTGCATGGTCAAAAGCCCGGGAAAATAAGTTTAAAGGGTTTTGGCCAAGAATACTACCAAATTTTAAAATAGTCCGCGTATTATTTTAACCCTTTTTAAGCCATATTTCCACTTTTTTATAAGAAAGAACAAATTATTATATATCCATTTGGTTTTCTTTGAAAATAAGCAGTCAGGGTTGAGTTTATAAAAATCTGAAATGGCGAAATAGGAAAGGTTTATTCTGCTTTTACTTCATTGTTTTTTTGTTTCAGATACTGTAAAATTTACAGGTAGTATAAATTATTTAAATATTTTTGTTTTGAGGTTAAAAAATGGATTCTCAGGATTTTGGAGCAGATATATTAAATTCTGTTATTAAAGCAATAGATACTAACAACTATTCCAATCTAAGTAAGGAAATAAAAGATACGGTAAATAAGGCAACGGAGAATTATAAAGCCGGAAGTACTTATAATTATTATGCGCACAACAATACCGGAAGTGCTGCACAACCTAATAAGACTAAGACATCCAATAATTATAACTATTATGCCCAGAAGCATACACGTTACTCCAGTCAGAACAACACCGGAAGGAAAACCATGTATGCCAGTCAGGGACAAAATTATGCAGCCTATGCAAGTAAAAGTGCCGACTTTATTCCGACCCCATTTATGACTAAAAAACCCGGTAAAGCAGGTGGAATCGTGGAAATAGTCTTTGGTTCAATAGGAATGTTTTTTACCGGTATATGGGGGATGGTCGTAGGTATTCTTATAGCTGCCGTTGGTTCAAGTGTGGGATTTACTTTTGGCGGAATACTTGCCTTAATAGGTTTCCTTGCGTTTACAGGTCTTATGGTAAAAGGAATAAAAGATGTATCTCTTGTAAATGAATTTACAAAATATGCCAAAGTTGTAGGTGATAGAACATATATTACTTATGAAGATATTGCTAAAGTTTTTGGACAATCTGTAAAAAAAGTAAAGAGCAAAATAAAGAAATTTATGTTCTATCACCTACAACTTTGGCATATTTTGTAAATTCATTTACAAGA
>JAILBM010000196.1 GCA_024680925.1 Butyrivibrio sp. | reverse complement strand
ATTCTTGGCAAGAGCTTCAATTTCTTCATGATGAAGAAGGTACATATCCTTCTGACCTACCTGTGGGAAATCATACTCTCTCTTTATTTCCATAGGCTCTGTCTCAACCCAGTGACCGTTTTCCCAATAACTTCCGTTGGCCGAAACCTCTCTTAAGTTGATCTCAGGATTAAAGTTTGTTGCAAAAGCATAACCATGGTCACCGCCATTGCAGTCAAGAATATCAATATTATGAATCTCATCAAAATAGTGCTTTAAAGCATAAGCTGTAAATACACTGGTTACACCGGGGTCAAAGCCTGTTCCCAAAAGTGCTGTAAGTCCTGCCTTTTCGAATTTCTCCTTATATGCCCACTGCCAGCTGTAATCAAAATATGCTGTAAAACCAAGATCCTTGCAGCGTTTTTCATAAATTTCACGCCACTTTGGATCATCTGTATCCTCAGGCTCATAGTTAGCTGTATCAACATAATTAACCTTGCATTCAAGGCAGGCATCCATAATAGTAAGATCCTGATAAGGAAGTGCCACATTAAGCACTGTATCAGGCTGATAATCCTTTATAAGAGCAATAAGTTCATTAACATCATCAGCATTTACTGATCTGGTAGTGATCTTAACAGTTGTACCCTTTGCTTCAATCTTGGCTTTAAGATCATCACACTTAGAAACTGTACGGCTTGCAATGCAAAGCTCTGTAAAAGTTTTGTTATTCTGGCAGCATTTCCAGATAGCAACCTGGGCTACTCCGCCGCATCCGATAACCAATAATCTGCTCATAAAATTAACCTCCTTAGACTTAACTAAAAATCCATAATAAAATTAGTAAGTTTATACAAACTGATAAATAATCAGCCTTCTTCTTCCTCTTCCAGCAAATCCTCAACATATTTAGGAAGCATAAAAGCTCCTTTGTGAAGATTGGTGGTATAATACCAGGTCTTAATATCCCTTTCATTCCATCTCTTTGGATCAAAGTCCTTTAAAGGATGGTACTTCTTGGAAGCAAATCCAAAAAGCCAGTAACCTGCGGGACAGGTAGGAATATGTGCCTGATAAACACGATTTATAGGAAATGACTTGCAAACCTTTCTGTGCATGGATCTGCAGCTCTCTTCATCCTCATCATAGAAAGGACTACCATGCTGATAAACCATAATTCCATCATCATGAAGAGCCTTATAGCAGTTTCCGTAAAATTCCTTTGTAAAAAGACCTGCCTCATGTCCCAAAGGATTTGGAGCATCGTTGATAATAAGGTCATACTTATCATCACACTTTCTAAGGAACTTAAGACCGTCCTGATAATAAACATGTACTCTTTCATCATCCAGTCCACAGGCATTGTCGGGAAAATACTGCTTACATACATCCACAAACATCTTATCCGGTTCCACAACGTCGATTACCTTTATTTCCTCGTAATGGGAAAGCTCTCTGGCAACTCCGCCATCGCCTCCGCCGATTACAAGAACTCTTTTTACATTTGGATGAACAGCCATAGGCACATGTACTATCATCTCATCATATGTAAATTCATCCTTTTCGGAAAAAATAATACTTCCGTCAGAGGTAAGGAACTTACCGAATTCAGGTGAATCAAACACATCAATTCTCTGAAACTCGCTGGTATCTGAGAAAAGCTGTTCATTTATTCTTATACAAATTTTAACATTGCTGGTGTGTAATTCACCAAACCAATAATCCATCTCAGTTATCATGTTACGCACCCTTTCACATTAAAAATTATTTTAAAACGCAAAGCTCGGAAATATCAGGGCTTTCAGGTCCCTGCATGGAACATCCCTTTTCCTTGGCTGTGTCTATATAATCAAGTATATCCTGTGTTATGACCTCTCCCGGAGCAAGAATAGGAATTCCAGGCGGATAACACATAACCGATTCGGCACAAATTCTTCCAACAGTTTCATGAATCGGAAGGCTTATCTTTTCGGCATAAAATGCTTCCTGAGGTGTTGCCTTAACAACAGGTGTCACATATTCCGCGCAGAAGAAATTACCTTCAGGCTTCTGATAAAGACGTCTTATGTCGGCAAGGGCTCCTGCCAGACGTTCAATATCCTGAATTCTGTCGCCTATACTGATATAAGCCATTACGTTGGACAGATCGCCAAATTCCATCTGAATATCATATTCATCACGAAGAAGATCATATACCTCAATTCCCGTAAGACCGATAGCTCTTGTATTTACAACAAGCTTGGTCTCATCAAAATTGAAAATACTGCTTCCGTTTATAAGTTCAGACCCGTAGGCATAATAGCCTCCTATGTCGTTAATCTCTTCTCTTGCATATCTTGCCATCTCAGTAACCTTGGCAAAACTGTCAGCTCCTCTTAAAGCAAGATTTCTTCTGCTAAGATCAAGACTTGCTATTAAAAGATATGAAGCACTGGTAGTCTGATTTAAGTTTATTATACGGCTGACATAACCTACATTTACATTAGGTCCCACAAGTAAAAGAGAACTCTGGGTAAGACTTCCTCCGGATTTGTGCATACTGATGGCAGCCATATCTGCTCCTGCACTCATAGCATTAAGAGGAAGACCAGGACCAAAATACAAATGTGTACCATGGGCTTCATCAACCAAAGCCATCATATTATTTTCATGAGCAAGATTTACAATAGACTGTAAATCTGAACAAATTCCATAATATGAAGGGTTATTTATAAGAATTGCAACTGCGTCAGGATTTTCCTTAACAGCTGCCTTTACATCTTCAAGCTCCATTCCCAAAGGAATACCCAGTTTTTTATCAACCTTTGGATCAATATAAACAGGTACCGCACCACATAAAACCAGTGCATTAATGGCACTCTTATGCACGTTACGGGGCATTATTATCTTATCCCCTCTTTTACATGCTGATAAAACCATTGCCTGAACGGCACTGGTGGTTCCATTAACCATAAAAAATGAATGCGCAGCTCCAAAAGCATCTGCAGCAAGTTCTTCCGCTTCCTTAATAACTGAAACGGGATGGCACAAATTATCCAATGGTTTCATTGAATTGACATCTATGCCAACGCATCTCTCTCCCAAGAATGTAACCAGTTCAGGATTGCCTCTGCCTCTCTTATGCCCCGGCACATCAAAGGGTACTACTCTCTGTTTTCTAAAGCGCTCAAGGGCTGTATAAACAGGAGCAAGCTTTTGACGTTCAATATTCAACTCTAAATCTCCTCACCAAAAATAAACTTTGCACAAGAAAAGGGGCGGCATACCCTCACGGATACACTGCCCCTATAATCATTAATCAAGCTTTACTTTGCTTAATAATTCATCTTACTTCGCAGGTAAATTTATCTTAACATTTATTGGTGTAAAGTCAATAAAAATTTAGATTTTTTACAACTAATTTTATTCTGAAGTCTCTTCTGTAGCCGCGTCTTCACTGGATGTATCAATAAGCTCATCGGCACTACCGTCAAAATGAGTATGAAGTGTTGACGAAACAGTATAAACAGTTGTATCATCATCCACCATAATATAATAAATTGAAGCAGTTGAATTAAGATCACCAATATATAAAGTGTGCTCTGTTCCATCTGTCATAGTGGCTGTTACTGTTATTTCCGGTTCATCAAGTCCGTAGTCCGCAAGATTTTCAGCATTTTCTATAACCTTATCTGAGGTTATATCACAAAAATCCCCGGCCATTGAAGCTACAGTTGACTGAAGAAGAAGTGTCTGGTCATCATCAAGAAAATACCAGGTATCGTCAAAATACTCCAGAGTAAATTCGCCCTCAGTATTTGAAACCTTTAAAGTAGATATATCACTACTATCCAACGAAAGAGCTGTATACTGCGGCTCATCGACTTCATTTGCCTTGGCCTCGTTATATTTTTTAAGCCCAAAGAAGCTTCCGATAAAAGCTAAGAGCACCACCAGCATTATAAGTAGCTGTATTTGTTGTTTTTTCATTTATTTTTTACTCCTTACAACCCAGGTAACAATACCAAAACCAAGTATAAGAACTACCGCAGCTGCCATAGAACACAAAACAAGGTAGCAGGTCTTTAAGTTAATTGAAAGGTTCTGGTCAACCTCTTTTACAGGAACTGTTACATAGTCAACTTCCACATCTGAAAGGGCATTTAAGGTATTTCCAAAAAGCTTTGAGTTATTGCCCTGTACATAAGCATCCACATCTTCAAGGAAAAGATAAGGACAGGAATAAACAATAGCTACAGACTCTGCATCATCGGCTTCTACTGTCTTTGTTGCCTTAAGACCTATATAGAATAGTCCTGTCTGTGAATCATCTGTCTTTTCTGTTGAAACCGATGGATTAACAGCTGTATAAGCACTCTCTGTTGTGGTAAGAATACTTTCCATGGTCACATCATCCTGTGTTTCATAGGTAAAAGGCATGCTCATAATTGCCAGAACATTTCCGGAATTTGAAAGTGAAGAAGCAATATCAGAGGTTCCGATTTCAGGAAGGATATAGTACTCCGGATATCCCGCAAGAAGATTTTCCTTGGAAGTTTCCATGAGAAGACCATCCTCCCAATTAATGCCATATTCCGCAAGAACCTTTTTAAAGTTGGTCATATCATCTTCCACATAGCCGAACATAAAGAGAACATCACCACCATTATCAATATAATCAATAATTCTTGCCGTCTCATCATCTGTAAGATCAGTTGTAGGTGTATTTATAATAAGCAGCTCACAGTCCTCAGGCACAGATTCACTTGTAAGAAGTGAAAGTGACTGCGTTGTAATGCTGAACTGATCAAAAAGCTCAGAGAAAGATGTGGCAAAAGAGCTCTCATTATGTCCCGTAAGTACATATGCCTGCATAAAGCTGTCATCTGAAAGCATTACATATTGAAGAGCATTTGTAAGCTGACCTTCAATATCATAACCTGTAAGTGTTGAAGAATAGGTCGTATAGTCGAACTCAGATTCAAACATATCGTTATAATCTACTACCTTATAACGCTCATTGGTATTATTAACAACAATAACACTGCTATAGGAAAGCCCTGTATCTGAATACTTTGCTGCAAACTGGGAATTTACAACAGGATCAATATAAGTAAGTGTTACATTGTCACTTAAGTTTGCATACTGAAGAAGTATTTTTTCAACAGTCTCATCCTTGGTTGAACCCTCATTGTCATTTTCATCCGCAAGGAAATACAAGGTTATATCATCCTCAACACCTGCAACAAGCGTCTTTGTATCCTCTGTCAGTGAAAAAAGATTCTGACTGGTAACATCAATCTCCCTGATACTGTCAGGTATCTGAAGTGCTGCTATATTGGCAACCACAACAATAGCCACCATGACAATAACCGTAATGGTACTGTAGGCA
>JAILBM010000345.1 GCA_024680925.1 Butyrivibrio sp. | reverse complement strand
AAGACCTTTTCCAAGTGGTGTAGCAGCCTTAAGAGCAGCAGCATCGAACTGTGGGTGAAGAAGTGTATCAAGGTTACGAGGGTCGATCATAGCAACTGCCTCTGCCTCTGTCTTATGTCCTTCATCAACAAGATCACAAGCAATCTTAAGAGCAGCCTGAGCTGTTCTCTTACCATTACGGCACTGAAGCATATAGAGCTTCTTGTTTTCAACTGTGAACTCCATATCCTGCATATCATGGTAGTGATTCTCAAGAGTCTCACAAACCTTGATGAAGTCAGCGTATGCTTCTGGGAACTCTTTCTCCATCTGTGCAATTGGCATAGGAGTACGAACACCGGCAACAACGTCTTCACCCTGTGCATTGATAAGGAACTCACCCATAAGTTTGTTCTCACCTGTAGCAGGATCACGTGTGAATGCAACACCTGTACCTGACTCATTATTTAAGTTACCGAATACCATAGGCATTACGTTAACAGCTGTTCCCCATGAATAAGGGATATCATTATCACGACGATATACGTTAGCACGTGGGTTATCCCATGATCTAAATACAGCTTCAATAGCAAGCTTGAGCTGTACAACTGGATCTGAAGGGAAATCTTCACCGAGCTGTTTCTTATATTCAGCCTTGAACTGCTCAGCAAGTTCTTTAAGATCTGCAGCAGTAAGGTCTACGTCAAACTTAACGCCCTTAGCTTCTTTCATCTTGTCGATAAGCTGTTCAAAATACTTCTTACCAACTTCCATAACAACGTCTGAGAACATCTGGATAAAACGTCTATATGAATCGTATACAAAACGCTCAAATGCAGGATCTGGATTACCCTTAATCATTGCAGCAACAACTTCGTCGTTAAGACCAAGGTTAAGGATTGTATCCATCATACCTGGCATAGAAGCACGTGCACCTGAACGAACAGATACAAGAAGAGGATTGTTAAGATCGCCAAATTTCTTTCCGTTGATCTCTTCCATCTTCTTAACGCCTTCCATAGCCTGAGCCATGATTTCATCGTTAATCTTACGGCCATCCTCATAGTACTGAGTACATGCCTCTGTTGTGATTGTGAATCCCTGTGGTACAGGAAGTCCAATGCTTGTCATTTCAGCAAGGTTTGCGCCCTTACCACCAAGGAGGTTACGCATGGTCATGTCGCCTTCGCTAAACATATAAACCCACTTATTCGCCATTTTTCTTTCCTCTCTCTTCCTTTGCTGACCTCTAAACTCAGCAAATGCTTCATAATATTTATATAATTATCCATATCAGAATATATGGTTAACTATCCCTTATTGTACAACCGGTCCATCCTTTGGAATAAAGCTGTCAAAGATATAAATATCAAAATGTTTTCTGGCTTTCTCAAGCTCTTCCTGAGATTTAATAGTCCAGGCTGCTGCCAGGTTTCTGTAAAATACATGGCATATGCATCTTGATGGATTCATAAAAAACTTGTGATTATATGCCACAAAATCCGGTCTTGTATAAAAATTAAAGAACAAATTCGTAAGCATGAAATAAAGCAGTCCCCTGTATAAATTGGGATCGTCCCTGAAAAACCAGTCAGATAACTGCCCACGCATTATTTCATTATGATTTTGTTTGTACCATCTGATGCCAAGCGGATTAAAGGATTCAATACAGTATACACCTTTATATTCTCTAAGCAGTGCATCTGCCTTAGGGCAAAGTGAAAGATCAAATTTTTCAATCTTAAGCTCTACTATTAACGGAACCTTGCCGTCTACCATTTTCAGAAAGCTTTCAAATGTAGGTATTTTCTCTTCAGAATTAAATAAATGAAATCTCTGAAGTTCTTCAAAGGTATAGTCTTCAACCTTACCCTTAACTCCCAGTGAACCGTCTTCATTTCTCACCGCATCCTCAGGTTCTTCACCCTTAGGATATCTGGCTACCCTGGCCAAAGTAAAATCATGGAAAATAACAGGAATGCCATCCTTAGATAACTGGATATCAAGCTCTATACCATACCCAGCATTAACTGCCTTTTGAAAAGCAAGCATCGAATTCTCAGGGGCATCACTATTATTATCAAATAAGCCTCTGTGTGCATACAGGACACCGATATGTTCTTTTCTGGAAGGCTTTTTTATAATGCGTGGTTGTATTGCAAAAAAATACAACACAATCAATATAACAAGTATTACAACCAAAACCTTCAAAAATAACATTTAAAAAATCACTTCCTGTATTTATATCTACAAATCTGACAAATAATACTGTCAAATTTTTAACACAATCATTATTTTAATACCTAATTCCGTTATTAGCAACACCTAAATTGGTAAAAAAAACTTAAATCTTTACAACTAAATTTTCATAAAATAAAAAAGTTGTGGAAATACTTGATTCATCAGGCATTTAATGATGTAAAACCCACCGGAAAAAGTAAAATGTTCCACAACCTTTTTTAATAATTATTAACCTTATATAAAAATATTTTTTATTCCAAACATCAATCAATTATCTACATCCATTCGTTCAAGAATACTCTTTTTCGGAATGGGTTTACTGTCTCCATGTTTGACCTGAGCCATAGTAATAAATGCCAGTACAGAGAAAAATACTGCATATGGGAACAGTGTCCTGTAAGATACGTGTTCCAGCAAAAAACCTGAGGCAACAGGTGTAAATACCTGAGCCGCCATGGAAAAGACATAATAGGTTCCTGTATATTTGCCTATTACATTATGACTGCTCATTTCAACAACCATAGGATAGGAATTGACATTAATTGCCGCCCAGCCAAATCCTATTATTCCAAACATTATATACAACCAGTTATGATATGTTGGCATAAAGGCAGCAATAAGATAGCACAGTATCATAAGAGCCACACCTATGAGTATTGTTTTTTTCCTGCCAATCTTACCTGCTATGGATCCGATAGGTATATAACTTATTATGGCAGCAACCGTTGCCACCATAAGACAGTTGGCATAAGCTCCGTCATAGAGATGCCAAACCTCAACAACGTATCTTGAAAAAGCGGTTGTTACAGCATTGTAGGAAGCATACCAGAAGAAAACAGATAAAAGCAGAAATATCATACTTCTTAGTACATCCTTTGGCATTGAACCGCTATTATCTTCAGTATTATCCTGATCATCTTCCATGAACTCTTTGTTCTCTTCAAGAACCTTACGAGATATCTTTTTTTCATTAATGGTAAAAAACAGAATAACAACTGCAACTATCATGATAAGAACTATACTGATCATCATTGGTACGTAATCAGTCTGACTTCCATCTTTGGCATCATGAAGTAAAAGATTCGTCATTAAAAGGGCATACACACCTCCCACTGCTCCCATAAGGTTGATTACCGCATTAGCCTTGCTTCGAAGAGGCGCAGGTGTAAGATCCGGCATTAGGGACACCGCCGGTGAACGATATATACCCATGGCTATAAGAAGCAGTAACAGAATAAAAATAAACAGAGCCAACCTTCCGGGCTTATTGGCAACAGCTATTAGAAGTGAGAGCAAAACAGTCGCTAAAAAAGTGCCTATAAGAATAAATGGCATTCTTTTTCCAACCTTGGTATCCACTTTATCGGACCAGGAACCGAAAATAGGCAATAAAAACAGGGCCAGGACATTATCCAAAGCCATTATCACACCGGTCCAGGTCTCTCCAAGACCAAAGGTATAGGTTAAAATCTTAGGAATCTCATTGTCATAGAACTGCCAGAAGGCACAGATTGATAAGAACGCAAGTCCAATCAGAATAGTCCTGCGATAGTTAAGTTTCATTTTTAATACCCCCGAATTAAAAATTTACAATACTCTACTGTTCAGTTTTAATAGAACATAATTTAAAATTTAAACTTTTTTCATCTTCCTGACACTTGTATATTCTACCATAAATATATATAATACGATAGGTTATGCTTATTTTTAGAAAATAAATTACTTATTAATATGTTATATGAGTATTTTAGTTTTATGAAAGGATTTTTATAATGATTAGTGCAAACAATGTAACTCTTCGTGTCGGTAAGAAGGCACTGTTTGAAGATGTAAATATCAAATTTACAGAAGGTAACTGTTATGGAATTATTGGTGCCAACGGTGCCGGTAAATCAACCTTCCTCAAGATTTTATCAGGTCAGATTGAAACCACCAACGGAGAAATCGTAATGACTCCGGGACAGCGTCTTTCTTTCCTCGAGCAGGATCACTTCAAATACGATTCATATACAGTTCTTGATACGGTAATTATGGGTAATGCCCGTCTTTACGAAGTTATGAAGGAAAAAGATGCTATATATGCCAAGGAAGATTTCACTGATGAAGACGGAATCAGAGCAAGTGAGCTTGAGGGTGAATTTGCAGAGATGAACGGTTGGGAAGCAGAATCAGATGCTGAAAGCCTTTTAAACGGTCTTGGAATCCCTACCGAATTTCACTATAGCCTTATGAGCGAGCTTAACGGTGCCCAGAAGGTTAAGGTTCTTCTTGCAAGAGCTCTTTTTGGTAACCCTGATATTCTTCTTCTGGACGAGCCAACTAACCATTTGGATCTCGATGCCATCAGCTGGCTTGAGGAATTCCTTATCAACTTTGAAAATACAGTTATCGTTGTATCCCATGACAGATACTTTCTTAACAAGGTTTGTACATATATTGCCGATATTGATTACGGTAAGATTCAGCTCTATGCCGGAAACTATGATTTCTGGTATGAGTCAAGTCAGCTCATGATCAGACAGATGAAAGAAGCCAATAAAAAGAAAGAGGAACAGATCAAGGAACTTAAAGAGTTCATTGCAAGATTCTCTGCTAATGCTTCCAAGTCAAAACAGGCTACATCAAGAAAACGTGCTCTTGAAAAAATTGAGCTTGATACAATTAAACCATCAAGTCGTAAATACCCATATATTGATTTCAGACCAAATCGCGAAATCGGTAATGAAGTTCTTACAGTTGAAGGATTATCAAAGACCGTTAACGGTGTTAAGGTTTTAGACAACATTTCCTTTGTTGTCCAGCATGATGACAAGATTGCATTTGTAGGCGGCAATGAGCTTGCAAAGACAACTCTTTTCCAGATTCTTACAGGTGAAATTGAGCCTGATGAAGGTACTTATAAATGGGGTATCACAACATCACAGGCATACTTCCCTAAGGACAATACCAAAGAATTCGACAATGACTACACTATTACCGAGTGGCTTACAGGTTATTCTGAGATAAAGGATTCAACTTATGTAAGAGGATTCCTTGGACGTATGTTATTTGCCGGTGAAGACGGTGTTAAAAAGGTTAAGGTTTTATCCGGTGGTGAGAAGGTCAGATGCCTTCTTTCCAAGATGATGATAAGCGGTGCCAACTGCCTTATCTTCGATGAACCTACCAACCACCTTGATATGGAATCAATCTCTGCTCTTAATGACGGAATGATCAAATTCCCGGGTGTTGAATTATTCGCTTGCCGAGATCATCAGGTTGTTCAGACAACAGCTAATCGCATTATGGAAATTCTTCCTGACGGAAGCCTTGTGGATAAGCGCACAACCTATGATGAGTACCTTGAAAATGATGAAATGGCCAGAAAGCGTACAGTATATAATGCTGAGGTTGAGGAAGAAGTTATTTCAGATGATGAAGACTGATCTCTTCTGCTAAATTCAGCCTTTAGATATGCTTTAAAGATTTCATAACAGTTTTCTCTACAAAATAGTATATAAGAGTTATCTCTTAATATAAATATGTAAACCAATATAGTTTACCTGCTATTCAGGAAGGAGTCCAAATGAAAGAGTTTAAGCCAGTAAAAGAAGGAAAAGTACGTGAAATTTATGACACAGGTGATAACCTGATTATGGTTGCAACAGACCGTATTTCTGCTTTTGATGTTATTCTAAAAAACAAGGTTAACAAAAAAGGTACCGTTCTCACACAGATGTCAAAGTTTTGGTTTGATTATACTAAGGATATCGTAGCAAATCACATGATCAGTGTTGACACAAAGGATATGCCTGAGTTTTTCCAGACTGAAGAATTTACAGGAAACAGCATGCTTTGCAAAAAGCTCAATATGATTCCTGTTGAATGTATCGTTAGAGGTTATATCACAGGAAGTGGCTGGAACAGCTACAAAGAAAACGGTACAGTGTGTGGTATTAAACTTCCTGAAGGACTTAAGGAATGTGATAAGCTTCCTGAACCTATCTATACACCAAGCACAAAGGCTGAAATCGGTGACCACGATGAAAACATCGACTTCGAAAGAAGTGTAGAAGTTCTTGAAAAGGCATTTCCGGGACATGGTGCTGACTATGCTGCAAAGATTCGTGATTACACAATTGCTCTTTACAAGAAATGTGCTGATTATGCTCTTACTCGTGGTATCATCATTGCCGATACCAAGTTTGAGTTTGGTATAAATGAAGAAGGTGAAGTTGTTCTTGCAGATGAAATGCTCACTCCTGACAGCAGCCGTTTCTGGCCGGTTGAAGGATATGAAGCAGGTCATTCACAGCCATCCTTCGATAAGCAGTTTGTTCGTGACTGGCTCAAAGCTAATCCTGACAGTGACTACAATCTTCCACAGGATGTCATTGATAAGACAATCGCTAAATATAAAGAAGCATACAAGCTCCTTACAGGTAATGAAATAGCTTAAAATAACTCCGGAGTATGAAAACAGTTACATACTCCGGTTTTTTTATATGGTTTATGAAGAATAATCTCTCATTGCTTATAATAGAAAGAAAAATATGATAAATAAAAAAATATTTTTTGCAGACCTTGATGGTACTCTGCTTACAAGTGATAAAAAAATAAGTCCTGTTACAAGGAAAGCTTTAGACGACTTTGTTTTGTCCGGTAACTATTTTGCCATAAATTCCGGAAGAGGTTTGGACAGCATAAAATCTGTTAAAGAAGAGCTTGAACTCAATTACAAAAATATGTTTCTTATAGCCTTTAACGGTGCCGAAATATTTGATTGCGATAAAGGAAAGGATATATACAAAACAGGTCTGTCCTTTGATATCATTCCTTCTATATTTGATATAGCCAAAAAACATGGCATTCACTGCCATACCTTTAGAGATGATGCAATTATAACTCCTGATAATGGGGAAGAAATGCAGTACTACAACAGAGTTATTCATACACCGCTTGTAATTACCGATGATATTGTAAAAGAACTGCCGGACATGCCCTGTAAGGTACTTGCTCTTGAGCTCCATGATCTTGATGCATTAGAAGCTTTCAGGCTGGAAATAATGGAAAAATATGGGGATAAGGTCAATACTATCTACTCTCATCCCACATATTTGGAAATTATACCTATAGAAGCAGGTAAAGGCACTGCCATAGGAAAACTTTGCAGTCTGCTTAATGTTCCTGTTGAAAATTCAATTGCTGCCGGTGATGAACAAAATGACATATCAATGATAGAAGCTGCAGGAACAGGAATTGCTGTAGCTAATGCTACAGACATTGTAAAAGCTTCTGCAGACATAGTTACTGAATATGACAATGATCACGATGGTCTTGCCAAGTATTTGATACAATTAAAATAATAATAAAAAGGATGATGTCCATAAGCATATAAAACTTTTGACTTCATCCTTTTTTTACTTCTGATAACTATCTTATCAATATACATATAATAAGATTTTCTATTCATATATATATTTCATAATAAATATCTATTCATATATATGTTTCATAATAATTATCTATTCATATATAATGCTGTTATAGAATTATTTATTCATATTTACATGAGCTTTGTATATATTATCTCTAACCTCTTCCGGAACAAATAAGTGTCCGTAGCCCACAGCAAGATCAAGATCCTTTTTATTAGCTCCATGGAAATCCGATCCACCACTTATAAGTAAATCATATTTCTTTGCAAGTTTTCTGATACCCTGCTCTTCTGACATGGAATAAGTGCAATAAATCGCTTCAATTCCCATTAGACCTGCATTTTTCATTCTAGCTACCAAAGCATCTAATTTAGCATCACTCATATGATATAAAACAGGATGAGCCAAAACCGGAACTCCACCTGCTTCAAGAATTATCTCAACAGCCAGCTCAGGTGTAACCTTCTCTCTGGGAACAAAGCATGGACAGTCATCTCCGATATATCTGTCAAAAGCCTCCTGCCTGCTCTTTATATATCCCTTTTCAAGCATATATGCAGCATAATGAGCTCTTGTCAGTACTGATCCGCTAAACTTCTCTGTCAGCTCATCAAAATCCATAGGAAGACCTGCCTCAGTCAGTTTCTGACACATCTTCTTATTTCTCTCTGTCCTTGAATTTCTGAACTCATCAAGTCTCTTACAAAAAACTTCTGACTTATAATCTATATAAAGGCCTACCACATGAACATCTTTTCCTTCATTAACTGTAGAAAATTCTATTCCGGGTATAACCTCTAAATCATCATATTTTGCCCCTGCAGCTACAGCTTCATCAAGTCCATCAACTGTATCATGGTCAGTTACCGCAATGGATGCAAGGCCTTTTTCATGGGCATAATCAATAAGCTTAGTTGGTGTATAGCTTCCATCGGAAGCTGTTGAATGTGTATGTAAATCTACTGCTCTCATTTTCTACTACCTTATTTTCTTTTTACTTCTTAAAATAATTAAATCCGCAAAAAATATTATAATATAAATTTCTCATTATTGCCAAAGCAAAATACTTTAAATACCTCAGGTAAACATAATAAAGGTCCAGATACCTAAATACCTGAACCTTTAAATATTTTAAATTTCACCACGCAGGATCTTTTCTGCATGATCTTTACTTTCAGCTGAAGGAGCTTCTACATCCTTTAAAGTATAAGGGATTCCAAGCTCTTCCCATTTATATTGGCCAAGTGAATGATATGGCAGAACTTCAATCTTTTGTACATTAGAAAGCGTCTCTATAAATGCTCTGGTCTTTCTAAGATATTCATCATTTTCAGTAATACCCGGAACAAGAACATGTCTGATCCAAACAGGTTTATTAATATCCGAAAGATATCTGGCACAATCGAGAATATTCTCATTACTATGACCTGTAAGTTTCTTGTGTTCTTCCGGATCAATATGCTTGATATCAAGAAGAAGCAAGTCAGTGTATTTCATAAGTTCTTCAAATTTAGAGAAAAATGGTTCCTGTCTGGTGAAAGGCTGTGCTGAAGTATCAAGAGTTGTATTGATGCCTCTTTCCTTAGCCTTTTTAAATAGCTCTAAAAGGAAATCAATCTGTAAGAGAGCTTCGCCACCACTTACTGTAATTCCGCCTTCTTCTCTCCAATAGCTTCTAAATCTTTCTGCTTTATCAAGCAGCTCATCTGCCTCCATGAGCTGATTATGTTCATCTTCATGTTTCCAGGTATCAGCATTATGACAATATCTGCATCTCATATCACATCCCTGCAGAAAAATGATATATCTTATGCCGGGTCCGTCTACACTACCGAAGGATTCTAATGAATGAATTCTACCTACCATATATTTACAAACTCCTACCTTTGTTAAAAGAACCGGAGCAAGCTTACTTGCTCCGGCCCCAATCAATGTTACAATTCACTTGCCTGTGTAACAATCAGATCAATATAATCTCTATCACGAATCACTCTAAATTAAAGTGCCTTGTGGCATGTACGAGCGATAACGTCGAGCTGCTGCTCCTTAGTAAGAGAAATGAACTTAACAGCATAACCTGATACACGAATTGTGAAGTTAGCATACTCAGGCTTTTCTGGATGCTCCATAGCATCGATAAGCTTCTCTGTACCGAATACGTTAACGTTAAGGTGGTGAGCACCTCTGTCGAAGTATCCATCAAGTACATTTACAAGCTGGTTAGATCTCTCTTCATCTGTGTGACCAAGAGCATCTGGGTTCATTGTCTGTGTATTTGAAATACCATCAAGAGCATACTCATAAGGAAGCTTAGCTACTGAGTTAAGAGAAGCTAAAAGTCCGTTCTGTTCTGCACCGTAAGATGGTGAAGCACCTGGAGCGAATGGTGTAAATGCCTTTCTTCCGTCTGGAAGAGCACCTGTAGCCTTACCATAAACAACGTTAGATGTAATTGTAAGGATAGATGTTGTAGGCTCTGAATCACGATATGTCTCATAGTGCTTAATCTTGTTCATGAATGTCTTAAGAAGCCATACAGCGATTTCATCAGCTCTCTCATCATCATTACCATACTTAGGGAACTCGCCTGTTGTCTCGAAATCTGTTGCAATTCCGTTCTCATCACGAATTACCTTAACCTTAGCATACTTAATAGCGCTAAGTGAATCTACTACGTGTGAGAATCCAGCGATACCTGTAGCGAATGTACGTCTAACATCTGTATCGATAAGAGCCATCTCAGCTGCTTCGTAGTAATATTTATCATGCATATACTGAATAAGGTTGAGGATATTTACATATAATCCAGCGAGCCATTCAAGCATAAGATCATATTTGTGCATAACTTCATCATAATCAAGATATTCTGAAGTAATTGGTGCATATTCAGGACCACACTGCATTGGCTTTCCGGCCTTATCCATGTGCTTCTCATCCTTACCACCGTTGATAGCATAAAGAAGAGCCTTAGCAAGGTTAGCACGAGCACCGAAGAACTGCATTTCCTTACCAGTCTGTGTAGCAGATACGCAACAGCAGATGCTGTAGTCATCGCCCCAGATAGGTCTCATAACATCATCGTTCTCATACTGGATAGAAGATGTTGTTACAGAAATCTTTGATGCATACTTCTTAAATGTAGCAGGAAGTTTTGATGTATAAAGAACTGTAAGGTTAGGCTCTGGTGAAGGTCCCATGTTCTCAAGTGTATGTAAGAAACGATAGTCGTTCTTTGTTACCATGTGACGGCCATCCATACCAAATCCACCTACTTCAAGTGTAGCCCAAACAGGGTCACCGGAGAAGAGCTGATTGTATGAAGGAATACGAGCGAACTTAACCATACGGAACTTCATTGTCATGTGATCGATAAGTTCCTGAGCCTCTGACTCTGTTAATACGCCTTCCTTAAGGTCTCTTTCAATATAGATATCAAGGAATGTTGAGATACGTCCAACTGACATAGCTGCACCATTCTGAGACTTGATAGCTGAAAGGTAACCAAAGTATAACCACTGAACAGCTTCCTTAGCATTCTTAGCAGGACCTGAAATGTCATAGCCATAAGACTCAGCCATCTTCTTCATCTTGTTAAGAGCTCTAATCTGCTCTGTAATCTCTTCTCTCTGACGGATAACCTTATCAGTCATTGTTCCGTTACCACAGTTAGCAAAATCCTTCTTCTTCTCATTGATAAGGAAATCAATACCGTAAAGAGCAACTCTTCTGTAATCGCCAACGATACGTCCACGTCCGTATGTATCAGGAAGACCTGTTACGATATGTGTGTGACGTGCCATAAGCATCTCAGGTGTATAAGCATCAAATACAGCCTGATTGTGTGTTTTATGATAATCTGTGAAGATCTTATGGAACTTTGGATTTACTTCATAGCCATAAGTTGAAGCAGCCTGCTCAGCCATCTTAATACCACCGAATGGCATAAATGCTCTCTTAAGAGGCTTATCTGTCTGAAGACCAACGATCTTCTCAAGATCTTTCATAGACTCGTCTATATATCCAGGACCGTAAGCATCAACATCAGAAACTACTTCTGTCTCGCACTCAAGAACACCATTGTGCTCACGCTCTGCCTTCTGAAGCTCCTGAAGTCTTCCCCAAAGCTTATCTGTTGCTTCTGTAGCATCAGCAAGGAATGACTCATCGCCATCATACTGTGTATAGTTGTTCTGGATGAAGTCACGAACGTTTACTTCATCAAGCCAGTGAGAACCTTTAAATCCTCTCCATTCTTCTCTCATTGTTGTTTCTCCTTTATATTTGAATAACATTGGTTGTTATTTTTTTGACAGTGCTAAATTTAACATATATATAGCCCTTAGTTCTTTGATTGAAATCAAAGTTTATGAAGTTTTTATAAAACAGTATTGATAACTATTATCATTGAGATTAACCATTAATTCGCTATTGTTAATTTAAAAACAAATTATTTTTGTTTTTGCGTTTATATTTTTTTAATAATTTGTACTACCACACTCAAAAGATTTACAGAACAAAGAATGTCGCTTGCGACATTCTCGCGCCGAGCGCGGTTGCATTTATGCAACATTTACCTATCGCGCGAGTGCGCATCCTTAGCGGAGCGTTTTTTATATCATAGGAAAGCAATTTCCTATGATATAAAAA
>JAILBM010000314.1 GCA_024680925.1 Butyrivibrio sp. | reverse complement strand
GGGCGATATCCACGGATATTTTTCTTGATGAACTCATACTTAATCAGTCTATATACTTCAATATAATATCAATTAAATCTGGTTTCAGCGAACATTATTTGGGCTGGCTTCTGTCAACGCCGTAGTCTGACCCTCACCCACACCTTCAGTACTTTCCGGAATGAATATGATCTTCACAGTATAGAACAGTATCCTTAGATCAAAAAGAACCGAACGTTGTGAAATATATATTAGATCCAGTTTAAGCTTATCAAGTGGTGTTGTATTGTATTTTCCATAGACCTGAGCATAGCCGGTAAGCCCAGCCTTAACTTTAAGTCTCAGTCCAAACTCAGGTATCTCCATTTCATACTGCTCTGCTATCTCTGGTCTTTCCGGTCTAGGTCCAACCACAGACATATCGTCTTTTAAAATATTAAAAAGTTGTGGAAGCTCATCGATTCTTAATTTTCTTATGATTCTGCCAACAGGAGTTATTCTGTCGTCATTAACGCTCGCAAGTCTCGCGCCATTTTTCTCAGAATCGACTCTCATACTTCTGAATTTATATATAGAAAAGACTCTCCCGTCCTTAGTCAGTCTTTTCTGGCTGTATAGCACAGGACCCCCGTCATACATTGTTATAAGAATTCCAGTCACTATTAATATCGGAGACAGTATAATAATAGCTGAAAGCGCTATAACTACATCAGCAGTTCTCTTTACACCCGCATAGTACCAGGCTTCAGGTGTTTTCCTGTTTCTCAGAAAAGGTGTATCAAAGGTATGTGACACTTCGCTGCTGAATGTAAGAAGCTCTGATATATCGATGGAGAAATGAACGTCCTTGTGATTAGCATCACAGAAAAGCATGATCTTCTCTTTTATCTCTTTTGAAACATCGCAGAGATACACATCCTTGCACTTGGAAAGCTCCTCATAAATCATGTTGATATCCGTTGATTCATGAAATGTATCCAAAACCTCATACCGTCTGTGTTTTGCTTTCATCTTTTCAAGGAGCCTCTTATAGTCCGAAGATCCATACACTATAAGAATCTTTCTCGGTTCATCGTATCTGGCATACAGCCTGTTAAAGATGAATGTAATGAACAATATTGGGATTAACTGCAGAAAAAAGCCCAGAAAAAAGAACCTTAAACTAATGCGGCTGAAATTATGGAACCAAAAAAATGTCGCCACAAACAGAAAGAAATCTCCGATGCTATAAGCCAGCATCTGTGAAAATCCCAGTTCCTGCAGTCTGTAAAGACCTATCTTGTGGGCATTGTACATCTTCGAAAAAAAGAAATATACGATACAAAACAGAATTCCGACCATGACGAGCGTTCTCAAGCCAAAAAAGCCCTCACTCCATCCCGGAGATACATTCCAGTACCACATCGCAGCCGAAGTTACAAATGCTATGACCAGACTCAGCACCGAATAAGCATTTTTTATTATTTTTTTTGTTCTATCTTTTTTCGTCATACAGGATTCTCAGCACTCCCTTATTCATCATAGTTATATATTCGCACTATCTTCTATTTCCGGCATTCTGCAAATTGTATCATGATTTAGATCTGTCTCGGCGCTGAGTCAAAACTTTCCTAAATTTTATAAAACTTAAATCCACATTTTGTATCGCCTGGCCCACTATCAAAAGAAGCGAATTATAATATGCAAGATGCATCTTATCTTCAAACAGTCCATGAAGTGCCCAAAGTGATAACATCCAGAGCCATATTCTCATCTTTTTCTGATAGCAGTAATACATAGTTACAGTTAACAGCAGTATCGCTACTACGCAAAACAATATTCCATATCTAAGAAGTAACGATATATATATATTATCCACATAATTATATATGCCAGGAGTTCTTTCGCCAAATGCATCTATTCCAGCACCAACAAAAAACATATTCTGACCTAAAAACTTAAAGCCTCTTTCGATGTATGCACCCTGTTGCAGCCCTATTCTTCTACCAATCGCCTGATTAAGTTTATTCATCCATTCAACAGAGTCATCAAAATAAAAAGTAAACCATAAGCTTATAATCAAACAGATTGGGTATATAACAACCGCTATCCTGTCAATCATTCTCCACAAAATAAAATCAGACTCAAGTATCTTCGGAAAAATCTTTACTAGAATCATCACAAGCGCAACCAGTATGGTAAAGGCCCCGGACAAATCAGCTTTACACCATCTGTAAATGGTAACTCCAAATAAAAGCACGAG
>JAILBM010000299.1 GCA_024680925.1 Butyrivibrio sp. | reverse complement strand
TCTTCCCATTGAATAAAAGTATTAAGAAGGGCTCCTGCGTAGGCATAAAGCTGATAAAGAGCAATATCCTTTTCCGGAAGAATATGATTTAAAACAAACCTGTTAATTTCTTCAAACATAATGGAATGAAGCTTATGCTTTGTAAGCGTAAGGAAATAATATGAATATTTGTCAAAAAAGTTAAAGGAAAAAATAATATGTTCATGGTCAAAATACTGATTATTACTAAAGTTCTCACTACTTAAAATATACTCAGACAATATAATATTCAGATAATCAGTCAGTACCGAGTACGGAGAAGTATAATACTGATAAAAGGTTGTTCTTGAGACACCTGCTTTTTTGGCTATATCGGAAATCTTCAAACGGTTAAATTCAGTATTTTCCATTAGTAAAAGCACTGCTTCTCCAATGCATCTTCTGGTAAACTCTGATTTTTGATTAACTCTTACATTCTTTATTCTCATTATCTTTCTCCGAAACCAAACTGAACAAAAAGTGTCATTTTGTAAATTGTACATTGCTACAGGTTTATTTACAATAGGTGATAAGCTTTTCAGAATATGAGGGGGAGAGCTTCAACAAAGGGGATTTTTAATGATTAAATACGTAACAGATTCATCTTGTGACACATTAACCTATGCCGGAGAAGAGGTAAACGTAGCACCGCTGCGAATTTATACTTCGGAGAGAGATTTTCTTGATACTCCTGAACTGGACGTTCATGAAATGCTGGATTACCTTCTATCCTACAAAGACCGTTCATATACCTCCTGCCCTTCACAGGATGCCTGGCTTAAGGCTTATGAAGGCGGAGATGAAATATATGTAATAACCCTGACCAGTAATCTTTCAGGTACCTATAACAGTGCCTGTGCAGCCAGAGATATGTACCTGCAGGATAATCCAAATGCAAAGATTCTGGTAATAGATTCACTTTCAACAGGGCCTGAAATGCGCCTTATACTGGAGAAAATAATCGAATGGAAAAAGGAAGGAAAAACCTTTGAAGATATATCAGCGGATATGCCTGCTTACCTTTCTTCCACAAGACTCTTCTTCGCTTTTAAGTCACTGCATAACTTCGCTCAAAACGGCAGAGTTAACAAAGTACTGGCATCAATGATCACTAAGCTGAATATCAGCATTCTGGGAACAGCAAGTCCAGATGGCAATATTGAGCCAAACATAAAATGTCGTGGTATAAACAATGTAATCTCAAATCTTTCTGCCGAGATGACCAAGGCCGGCTTTAAAGGCGGTAAGCTCCGTATATGTCATATTGAAAATGAAGAGCTGGCCACTAAGATCGGCAATAAAATGAAGGAGCTTTATCCAACAACAGATATTTGTATTTATAAGGCCCATGGTCTTTGCAGTTATTACGGTGAAAGAGGCGGCGTTATCATAGGGTGCGAGTGTTAAAGCAACTACCTGCATATTAAATTGTATAAAGCTTGAATAATAAAATTATGGGTGCTAGAATTTTCGTTGCTGTCCAATTGGATGGCAACGATTTTTTTATATTTGGAAAAGAAGTAATAACATAATGAAAGCATCAAATAAACCGGCCCTTACAGAAGGACCATTGCAAAAAAATATAATTTTATTCAGTATTCCTTTAATGATGTCGAACCTTTTGCAGGTCCTGTTTAATATGGCTGATATTGCGGTTGTGGGAACTTTTTCAGGTCCTGCTGCCCTTGGAAGTGTAGGATCTACAGTTACCCTGGTAGCACTCTTTACATCAGTTCTTATGGGTGTTGCAACTGCTGCCAACATTCTTACAGCACTCTATATAGGTGCCAAAGACAGATTAATGATTAAAAAAACAGTACACACAAGTCTTATACTGTGTTTAGCTTTCGGTTTAATCATTTTACTTGCGGGGGAACTTTTTGGACGTATTATTCTTGAAACATTAAATACAAAACAGTCTCTCATTGATGGCGCAGTTCTGTATCTGAGAATATATTTTCTCGGAATGCCTGCCCTTGCCATCTACAACTTTGGTAATGCAGTACTAAGTGCTGCAGGAGATACAAAAAGGCCTTTAAAATACCTTACTGTTGCCGGAATAGTAAATGTTATTCTGAATCTCTTTTTCGTATGCGTACTGAATATGAGTATTACAGGTGTTGCAACTGCAAGTATTATTTCCCAGTATCTCTCTGCATTTCTTATATTAAATACTCTGTTTCATGAAAAAGAAGATTATCGTCTTATTTTCAAAGACCTAAAAATAGATTCGGGCATTGCCAAAACCTTTATTTCCTTAGGACTTCCTGCAGGTCTTCAGAACTCGATTTTCCAGTTTGCCAATTTATTTATACAGGCCGGTGTAAACTCTTTTTCCCCTGTGGTAGTGGAAGGAAACTCTGCTGCTGCCAATGCAGATGCTCTTGTATATGATGCCATGGCAGCTTTCTATTCCGCCTGCACAAGTTTTATGAGTCAGAATTACGGCGCAGGCCAAAGACAGCGCACCATAAAAACCTATTATATATGTCTTGTTTACTCATTTCTGACAGGACTTTTTATGGGAATATTACTGGTACTGTTTTCCCATCAGTTTCTCTCTGTCTTTACCAAAGACCCTGAGGTTATTAAAGAAGGAGTCTACAGACTGACAATAATGGGATTTTCCTACTGCGTATCGGCCTTTATGGACTGTACCATTGCTGCCTCAAGAAGCCTTGGAAAAAGTGTTATTCCAATGTTTATAGTTATTATGGGTTCCTGCGTATTCAGAGTTATCTGGATGTATACGGTTTTTGCCCACTTTGGAACCATCTCTTCCATTTATGTACTGTATGTCTTTTCATGGACAATCACAGCCATAGCTGAGATTATTTACTTTGCAAAGGCCTGGAAAGATTCAAAGGCTCAGTTTTCCTTTTAAGCCTTACTCATGCTCCTTGGGGAAATGCCATAGTATTTTTTGAATACATTTGAAAAATAGCTCACATCACTAAAACCAACCTTTTCAGCAATACTGCTAAGCTTTTCGTCTGTAGTGGTGATCAGCTTTTTGGCTTCCTGCATACGGTACTGGGTTATATATTCGGTAAGAGTCATATCCATCTGGCTCTTAAACATTTTCCTCAGATATGTCTGATTTACACAAAGAGTCTCGGAAATATCGGAAATTGACAACTCACTGTTTGCATAATTGTCTTCAATGTACTTTTTAGCAGCACTGGCTATATCGTTAGTTCTGGAGTCCTTTTTTACCTTTTCAAATTCTATTCTTTTCCGATACAGATCTATTACATTTTCTATCATCTTATCTGCACCGTCTCCGGAAGAAATGAATTTCTCAGGAGAAAAATCATCTCCGTATATTTTCTCTATTGAGAATCCGCTACTGATAATGTTTGTCATAAGAATACTTACGGCACTGGATATAAGATTCATTTCATTAAAGCTTCTACCGCCTTCATTATCACTATTTTCATCCTTATGGTCTCTTATATTGTTCCATAGTTCATTGATTGCATTTTCCGCATCTTCTTCCTGAAGGGTTTCAAGATCTTTATTAAGCCGTAAAATTGCCTCCAGTGAACCATTCCAGTTTCCTTCTTCATTATTTCTTATATCATATAACTGACCTGTACTTTTCCTGCTAAGCAGACTCAGAACACTTTCATAGGCTCCCTTTACAGCTTTAATATTACGTGCTTTGGTAAGTCCTATGGCACAGTCTATTCCAAGCTGACTTTTAACAACCTGTATAATATCTGAAAATTCATAGCCTTTGTATTGCAGCAGTTCATTTTTATCATCAAATCTCATTATTACAACTATGTTATTTTCATAGTCGTGAAAAACTCTGAATGTTCCCTCAATATCAAGCTTATTCTCAAGCATTCTTGCAATCAGTTTTTCCCAGTTGATAAGATTTTCCATTTCAATTGCTTTGCCATTACCGGCAAAATCTTTATTATCAAACTTTACAAGAGCAAGTAATAGACCTATGTCCTCTTCTCTGTTCATAAGCTCATTTTTCTTTTTTTCATCATCAAAAAAGAGCTCATATCCATCATTATCATCCCCGGCTGCAGTTCCTACTCCTGCATATATAAGTGCTTTCAGCCTCTCTTCAATTTTATTCTGTTCGGGACTTACAGAAGTATTCTCCACTGCTCTCTCAATATTATCCTGAAGCTTAAGAAGACTCAGAATCAGTTCTTCTTTTTCAAAGGGCTTTACTATATAATCACAGACACCTATCTTTACAGCCTTTCTGGCATATTCAAATTCATTATTGCCAGTTATCAGAATGACTGAAATATCAGGATAATCCCTTGTAATGGTTTCAGCAAGCTCAAGACCGTTAACATAAGGCATCGTAATATCTGTAAGGACCACATCCGGATAGTTTTCCTCTATCATTTCAAGAGCCTGCCTTCCGTCATGGGCCTCACAACATATTTCAAAGCCATAGGAATTCCAATCTATGCAGCCTCTTAAATATTCAAGAAATATTGGCATATCATCCACAATCATTATCCTGATCATAATGCTTACTCCTAATCCTTATTCATAAAAGGGCAGGGTTATAAAAATTGTTGTACCCTTTCCCGGAATGCTTTCTATCCTTGCTCCAAAGTTTTTTCCAAAATACAACTTTATTCTGTGGGACACACTGTAAAGGCCAAAGTGACTTCCGCCCTTTATGGTATCATGCTTAGAAACATTCTCTTCCATATTTCCTTTATCATCCAGAAGGCTTTGTCTGTTATCTTCCAAAAGAAGCTCATTTAATTTATCCAGCTCCACTTTTTCAATCCCGATACCATCATCCTCCACCTTTAAAAGAGCAATATAGGAACCATCTGCTTCTTCCACACTTCCCTTTACAGATATTTTCCCCCAGTCTGATTTATTTTTTATCCCATGATAGATGGCATTTTCCACCAGGGGCTGCAAAGTCATTTTAGGGATCATGGAAGAAAGAATCCTCTCATCCACATCAATTTCATAAGTGAATTTATCACCATATCTCATTATCTGAAGTTCCAGATAATCTCTTATTATCTGGCATTCCCTTTCTATGGAAACAATTTCTTCACTTCCCGACAATGAATTTTTATAATAACTTGCAAGTTTTCTGGTAACTCTTGCCGCCTCTTTTGACCTGTTCATCTCTATAAGCATTACGATTATATCTAAAGTATTATACAGAAAATGGGGTTTTACCTGTTCCTGTATAAGAGCCAGTTCATATTCCCTCTTCTTTTTGGCTTCATCATCTACCTGCTTTAAAAGCTCTAAATTTCGCTGAGTCATATAATTAAATATTCGCCCAAGTCTTCCGATTTCGTCTTTGGTTCTAAATCTGAACCTGAAGCTCATATCCCCCTCAGCAATTTGCTCAGCTCCGTCGTGAAGCTTCTTTAAGGGTCTTGTTACCAGATTTGCTGAAAAAAGCACCGAGATCAAAAGTAGTGCTATGGTCACTCCCAGGGTTATAAGAAGTATAAATCTTAAATCCCTGCCTGTAACATTGAATTTATTTAAATTGGTAACACCCACAATAGTCCAGTGATACTTGGATATTTCATCTCTGGCTATAAGATAATTTTCTCTGTTATATCTTATAAAATTTTCATCTCCCTCATACAAGGAATCTATAAGGTCACTGTCCCTGTATATAGGATCATTCATACTGGACACAGATAAGCAAAAACCATTAGTGTCATAAAGAAAATAATAACTTATCTCACTACTGGCCGACTCAATAAGATAATTCTTGTCCATGTTTATAAAGATATAGCCGATAGGGACTCCTGTAACGATATTAATAACATGTTTACCCATGGTAACTATCTCTTTATCATCCCTGGTCATTATGTTTTGAGTAGGATCCATAAGATAGGTCTTACCACCTTCATCCTTTAGCTCATTTACATATTCAGATTCTTTAATATCCTCCTCCATATCAAAAAGCTCCGGATCCGTTGCATAAAACCTTCCCTCAGTATCAATAAATACAATGGAAGAAATGCCATTGTATATAAGAAGAGACTGGGAAAGCTGTGATGTTATCCTGCTATCCCTGGTTACCTGTTTTAAAGACTTATCATTATAAAAGCCGCTGAACTCAATCGTAAGATTGTTAGAGCACAGTTCTCCGTTATTAAGTACCGATTCAATTCTGTCAGACATAATTCTTATGTTTTCTTCAATATGTCTGTTTCCTCTTTCCATAATGGCTCTGTTATAAAAAAACAGCATCATAACTGTAAGTACCACCATTGGAATAAGTGCTACCAACACAGTCATAAATGCTATTTTGTACTTAATAGATATGTTACGGGCCTTGTCTTTACTGCTTTTCTTACGATTTGAGCTATAGGCCTCCATATCCTTTAAGGTCATATCCGTAATCTGTTTTTCCATAATAATTATTATACCATATCGCTTCTTTTAAGCTTAAATCAAGACTTGTTTTTTAAACTCATCTACGCAAAATAACCATTCACAGCAAAAATGTATCTGTGAATGGTTATATTTTTTCATCCTTTGACAGCACCACCTATTGTCATGGCACTTTCAACCTGCTCTGAAAATACAGCATATAGAATAATTGTCGGGAAGGAAGCTATTACCATAGTTGCTCCCATACCACCCCAGTCTGTGGTAAACTCGCCCTGGAAGAACAATACTCCAAGCGGCAGGGTTTTTAGTTCGGGGATACTCCCCACTACTACATTTGCCAGAATAAATTCATTCCAGGCATTTAAGAAAATGTATATAACAAGAGTAACTGTTGCAGGTCTTACCAGTGGCTCGATTATTTGGAAGAAAGTCTGGAAAATATTGGCTCCGTCCATACAGGCTGCCTCTTCCAGTTCCATTGGTATACCCTTAAAAAATCCATAATATACCATGCAGGCAAAGGCCAGATTTATGGCAATGTAAGGAAATATAAGGGACCATCTTGTTCCCATAAGATTAAGATTCTGAACAACCTTAACCACAGGGATCATGATTGCCTGAACCGGGATAAACATTCCAAGTCCAAGGAAAAGTCTCGTAAAGGTTTTACCCTTCCAGATCATTCTGCTTGTTGCATAGGAAAAAAGCAATGCGCAGAATATAGTAATAACAACAGTTCCAACAGATACCAATAAGCTGTTTAAAAAGTATAACGGCACATCATATTTGGTCCAGGCCGTAATATAGTTTTCATAATGCAGCGGCCATGGAAAACCGAAGGGATTTGTTACAAAAATTTCCTGGTTGGTTTTGAAAGAATAAAACAGCATCCATATAAGAGGATAAAGTGAAACCGCCGCATAAATCCAACAAAATGCCACAAATATATAATGCAGAATTGTTTTCTTTGTTTCTTCCTTATGCATTTCTTCTCCTCCTTGATCTTTCTTCTTCCTTTAACTGATTTCTTTCTCTGAAAATAAAGTTAATAACCAGCATTACCAGCATGCACTCTATAACCATTATTGAAGCTGCCGCCAGTCCATATCCATAATCGGATTTCTTAAAGGCTGCATTGTACATCATATATGTAAGAGTATATGTGGATTTGTTAGGACCACCGCCTGTTAAAATATTCATTTCTGTAAATGCCTTTATACCACCTGTAAGTGAAATAATGAGACAGAACTTATAGGTTTCGGCAAGAAGAGGAATTGTTATCTTCATATGTGCCTTAACATTAGAGCAGCCATCAATCCTTGCTGCTTCATAGTAATCAGATGGTATGGATTTGATTCCGGCTACAATAAGGGCAAACTGATAACCCATCCACTGCCATGCATTTACAAATGCAATGACATATATAGCCTTGTATCTGTCCCCCAGCCAGTTCTGCTTGTAATCAGATCCAAAGGCTGCGCACAACTGATTGAAAAGGCCCTCACCACTTAATATTGCGCTCCAAAGCTGACAGACAACCGTAACGGAAAGAATTACAGGTATGAAATAAGCTACCCTTAAAAACTTCCTTCCCTTCATCTTCTTATTGGAAATGGTAATAGCAAATATTGTTGCAAAAAACATCTGATAAACAGTGATCACAATGGCAAAAATCAGCTGATTTCTGTTAGATGTATAAAAAACTCTATCGGTGAACAGTTCTATGTAGTTTTCAAGACCTGTAAAATTCGGAATTGTAAGACCATTCCAGTCTGTAAAGCTGTAGGCAAATACCTGGATGATCGGAATAAAATCAAAAATTACAAAAATTGCCAATGCCGGCAAAACAAATAAAAATATTGCCAGCTTATTTCCCATGTACTTTTTCATGGTGTTCTCCTATTAGCTTGTGGTTAAATGTGACATATAAATAATGCTTTTTTAAAGCAATGGAGTGGCATTAAAGCCACTCCATTTTGGAAAATCTTAATTACAGGAAAGCTTATTCCAATGCATCCTGAATGTTTTCAATAAATTCATCAGCTGTAAACTGACCTGATACAAGTCCTTGTGACTCTGACTGGATAGCATCATTGAATGTAGAATTTGTAAGACCCCATGTAAACTTTGTTGTTGATGTAATACTTGGAAGTGTATCTGAAAGCTTCTGCATCATAGCAGGATATTCTGAATCAGGTTCTTTTCCTGTATCAATGGCAACAAGTGGATTATGTCTGTACATAACCTTTGCTTCACAGTATTTTTCTGTAATAAATTCTGCAACCTCTGCTGCCAGCTCTGCATTTTCGGAATCAGGATTAACTGCAAAGCCTGAAGCACTTCCTCCACCTGAGAAAGCTGATTTACCTGCTTCATAAGAAGCTGCATCTGCTGCAGGATAGAACATCCAGTCTACATCATCACCAAGGGCTGCTGTAGCATCTTCTATATACCACTGTCCGTTGATGAACATTGCTGCTTCTCCTGAAAGGAATTTTTCTGAAGCCTGATCGTAATTTGTTGTTGTAGCATCTTCCTGATAAAGGCCTGCTGCCACAAGGCTTTCCATCATATTGGCAGCATCTACGTATGCCTGATCTGTTACACTTGCTGTTCCCTCATCAAGGGCTTTGATGCCACCTGTAGTATATCTTGTAGCGATAACATCAAAGGCTGCAGCTGTGTTCCAACCTTCCTGACCAAAGAGTGCAAGAGGTGTGATTCCATTTGCATTAAATACTTCAATACAGTTTAAAAGATCATCATAGGTTTCCGGAACTTCAAGTCCATTTTCTTCAAAAAGAGCCTTGTTGTAATACCAGAGAACATATTCCTGACCGGAAAATGGAAATGCATATATGTTTCCGTCATCTGCATAAGCAAGATCTGTATTTGCTTCATAAAGTTTATCAAGGAAACCTGTAGACTCGGCTACATCGTTAAGAACCATGATCTGGTTTGATTCACGGAATGTATTGATAAGATCTGTACTGGCCTGATAGATATCAGGAAGCTGACCTGTAGCTGCCAGTGTCTTAAGAGTCTGACCATCATCCTGAGCCTGTACAATAAGATTAAGTTCAACATTTGGATAAGCTTCTGCAAGCTGCTCTACTGCATAGTCATAAGGAACCTTTGTATCATCATCTGCATACTGAGTGTAGATACTAAGAGTAACTTTTTCACCTGAATCTGCAGTCTCTGTAGAATCTGTTGTTTCAGCAGTTGTAGTTTCTGCTGCTGCCTCAGTTGTCTGTGTTTCTGTTTCTGTTTTTGTTTCTGTTGTTTCTGTAGTAGTTGTACTGCTACTTCCGCAGCCAATAAGTGATGTAGCTGCAACTGTCAGACAAACAAGAGTGCTAAGAAGTTTCTTTTTCATAAAATATACCCTACCCTTCTCTAACTAAGTTACCTGTAATCAGGAAACTTGATTTGTGATTACAGTACTCATTATAAGAAGGTGTAGGGTATAAAAAAATGAAATATTCAAAATTAATTTTGTAATTTTCAAACTTATATTTTGAAAATTACATGCTCTCAGTTTATAAAGAATAAAAGTCTTAAAAACTCAGGTAGATATGCTCCGTGAGTCGCAGCAATATGTCCTGCGGTCAGGGCCAGGATCACTACTATATATATTATGATCCACTTACTTACAGTCTTCGCATCAGGTCTTTCTATAATCTTTACATGCTTTAAAATATCCGGATCTTCTGCTTCCATCTCAAGTATGTCCTGCATTGTAAAAACATCTTTAAGGAGCATTCCCAGCTCTTTTTTATTCTTGGCATTATTACAAAATTCTTCCGGATTATCCTTTATTTTACTTTGCATTTCTTCCAGCCTGCTATATACATCGGAGGAATTCTTACCCTTTGTAAAACCAATGGATATCTTTTTTCCGGATTCACTTTTAAGCATATTCTTAAATGCTTCTATGGTATTAACAATTTCATTGGCATGCAAAATGATGAAGGCTTTATCATCCATTCTGCTGCTTTTATAATTTTCTCTTAAATCAGACATATCGTTCCTTATCTCGTATAAAGTCTGGCCATAACATAAATCAGATCCTGGCCATTTGTATATATGCAAAAACCAAGCTGAACCAGCAATGAAACATACATATTTTTTGTAGCCATATAAACCACAAGTACAGGCAGTGCCATAATAATATATTCAAGGGCTGCAGGCCATGCATGGGCATGTATGAGAGCCAGCAGTACCATACTGATCAGGGCTGTTATAAACATTGCTTTTTTGCTTGAAAAATTAATAAGATATTTTCTGTAAAAAAGTGCCTCTGCCACAGGTACCATCAGCATAACGGTCATAAAATATACACATACCTGAACCCATGAGGTTGGCTTATAGGACACACTCAGTACTCCCTGAGACATATTCCAGAAAAGTGTACTTATCATATATTTTTTTATTTCATACATTATGCAAATTGCCACAAGAGTCAGAAGCAAAGGTATCCAAAACCCCTTTATATTTCTGATACTGTGGGCAAATTCCTTCATGGAAAACTCTTTATGAAAATATACAATCAATCCCGCAAAAAACAAAAAGTTGATATATAAAAGATATTCCTTTGAAGTGTAAGACAAAAGAATAAACAGTGCTTCCCATATAAAAGGAAAGGCATTCTTTTTTATAATATTTAAATAATTCATTTTAAATTCCACCATTTTATTTATCTAAATTAAGCCGGCTTCTATAATTATTCGGCATTATCTGATATATGAATCGGTTTCATTTTATAAAACTGTTCATACCTAATATATACTAAATTTTCTGATTTGTCTTAAATTCACAAAAACTTCTCAATTGCCTTTTTAAATTCTTCTATAGATTTCATGTCTCCATCTTCCATGGCATGAATGATACAATGAGAAATATGTTCATTGATGATGACCTTTCCAAGGCTCTTTGTAGCTGACTCCACTGCTGCCAGCTGAATAAGGATTTCAGCGCAATCCTCATCATTATCAATCATATCTTTTATTTTTTCCATATGTCCGATAATACGTGCCATACGGTTAGTAAGCTTCTTTTTATGCTCAGGTGAATGGTAATGACCATGGCTGTGAATACTGTGCAGATGTTCATTCTCCGCACTATTTATCTCTGATTTACTCATTACTTTTTCTCCACAATTAACTATCTGCTGATTTATAACACTAAAGCGATAAAAACATCAATTCTATAATACCAATTTGCTATGGCATTATACAACTTTTTCTGTAATTTAGTCAAAACCACTTATTTTTTTATTCCAAATGCTCAGACAAAATATTCTTTGCATGATAGAATTATTTTGTTACTTTTCCATTTAATATAAAAGTATTATGACAAAATTTGGAGGGTTATATGGTTACAGATTACGTTGCAAAAGACAATCGTTATGAAACAATGAAATACAGCAGATGCGGCAAAAGCGGCTTGATGCTCCCATCTGTTTCTTTGGGGCTTTGGCATAATTTTGGTTCCAACGGTAATTTTGATAACATGGTTGATATGTGTCAGACAGCCTT
>JAILBM010000295.1 GCA_024680925.1 Butyrivibrio sp. | reverse complement strand
ACCAAGTAAGTCATTTGATAAAACCCTGGATGATAATATGTATCTCAGAGTATTTTATAAAACAAAAAATTCATCCACTTACGAATCAGACAATTCATATGCAACAACTGATTATGATACTGCACAGTATGTAGAATTAGGTTCACTTGAACCATCTACCGAATATGAGTATATATTCCTTATAAGTGAATCTGATATATCTTCATATAGTAGTGATATATTGTCATCTGATTCTGTGCTCAAATATGTAACCGGCACTTTTACCACTAAAGAAAACATAACCTATACAAAAGATAATTTCCCGGATGATACCTTTAGAGCACTTGTTATGGAAGAAGCCGGAATATCCAGTGAATCAGATTTAACTTCTGCAAACCTTGAAAAAATCACCAGTATTAGTGAGTCTTTTTCAACAACAGATACAGTTGCCATTAAAGACCTTACCGGTGTTGAACTGCTGACTAATCTGACTTCATTAAATCTCCGTTACCATGATATTGAAACTATTCCGAACATATCTTCACTTAATTGTTTGGAATATCTTTATCTGGAAGGAAATAACCTTACAGAAATGCCGAATTTAAGTAATAATACTGCTCTTAGCTATATAGATCTTGACGAGAATTTATTAAATGCTGAATCTGTGTCATCTGATAAATTCCCATCAGGTTACTCTGCTGATATAGATGATATTATCAGTAGACAGCGAACAAATCCTGAATTTGTAATTGCAGATACCTATTACAAAGCAGATTCAGGTTACCCATTCATAATCCAGTATAAGAAAGTGAAGGATGAACGTAACCTTACATTATCTATTACCGTAGATGGAAGTACTTATACTGCTACAGACAGTTCATATTATTCCGATTATGCCAACTATATTACAGTTACTTCCGTTAGCAATATAACAGAAGCCTGCAACAAGAAAGTAGGAATCAAAGTAACAGATCAGACAGGAAAAGAATACTATAATAACACTGCTGAAATATCCTTTGCCGAGAACAAAGATTATGCAAAAGACACATACATTACTTCAAGTTCTACTACCGTCCAACAGAGAATTTTCATGAACGGTAATTTTGACGAAGCTAATATTTCTGATATTTTAATCAAGGATGGCAATACAACCTACTCCATCGGATATAAATACCTAAGTACTTATTCAAGCGGCTCACTACAAGAATACGAGGATTTTTTTGATAGTAATTATGCCTCATCTCTAGGTATTGAGTGCAATAGAACTGAGATATCCGCGACTATACAACTTGGAAAATATTTAAATAGCGGTACTTATGACCTTGCACTTGTTTATAACGGCAATACCTATAACTTTTCAGATGTTATCCATGTGGACACTAAAACTGTAATTAACAATATTTACACAAACAGCGAATACGACAACACAGGTGATTATTGTTATCTTAATTTGTCAGGATCAAATTTGAATTTTGCAAATGATAACGGACTTAATGTATCTTTACTTTCATCAGATGGCAAGACCACATATGCTACAAAGTCTGAAATAATATCAGATTATTCAAACCATCTAATAGTCAAGCTAAAAATGACAGATGACTTTAAAAATGTAATTTCAAAAAAATCAGGCAGCAATATTTATTGTAGTTACAAAATATCAGGAGTAAATGTAACAGATGCAACTTCATCTAAAAAAACAATTTCTCTATATTTTAGTTCAAGCGATTTAGTTACATTTGAACACTACAATTATAAAAAAGGTTATTATGAAGTATTTTTACAGAGCTCTGTAGAAGATGGAACTAAAGCAACAGTAGAAATATATTCTTCCTCCAATTATACAGAGTCAAATAAGCTGGCATCAGCTACAGCCACTGTTTCAGACAACAAGCTGGAGCTTGTATTTACCAATGTTTCTGATGGTAGTGAATACAAGCCTGTACAAGACAAATATACATATTTTCAATATAAGCTTACATTCCCCGATGGTACAACCAGTACTTTTTCTAACAATGCAACGGTTAGATGGTATAACTATAATGGTTCTAATAGTCCTTCCGGCACAGGCTCATATTCTATTTACGGAAATAACGTATATGTAGAAACAGGTTCAAATATAAGCTTTGATGTAACTTTACAAGTACCAAAGACATCACCTTATGCATCATCGGAGATTATTACAGCTACAATCAATAATGTATCTGCAGTATTAACAAGAACCAACTATAATAGTACCTATTACATTTATAAAGGTACCTGGAAGGGTTCAATTACCAATGATGGAATTTATTCGATAAAATATTATCAGGGCACTACAACAATCTCACCTTCATATAGTTGCAATGTTTATGCCTATGATAAAGATGTTTTTTACCAGAATTCGCAATATTACTCCGATTCAGGTACTTTTAGTATCAGCTCTAATGCTATTTATGGACATTATTTAAACGACTATAACTCAAAGGTTTCCGATAGTCAGGCCATGGATTATGTTAAAAATAATTTAAAATATCAGATATTTGATGGCTTTGGTAACGATATAACATCAGCCACAAAACTTGACAAAGTGACATGGAACAGCTCGTCTATTAATTTATATATTTCAGGTATAAATGAAAGTTATGTTGGTGTATATTTCAGAGTAACAGACATAAATGACAAATTGGGAATCATGTTTGGTGATTCCGAAGATACAACCTGCTATGCCAACTATGCTTCACAAAATTACTATATAGCAAGTGAAGAACTGGGATTATTCCATTCATTTTCTTCACAATCCATAAGTTTTAGTGGAGATAGTTATGAAAAACATGGATATTATAGAATAAACTTTAGCGGTATAGAACTTCCTATTACCATGAAGTTTTATGATCCTGATGATTTAAGTCTTATCAGTACAGTAGTAAAAGATAAGATTTCAAGTGGATACAGATTCACCTCTTCTGATTTGAAAAACATAAGTAATAATAAGGTCTATAACCTGATAGTAACTTCAAAGGACGGTTATTCAACTAATACAACCGGTTATTTTGTACCTTATAATACCGAAACAATCGCTGTGTCAGGAGTATCTCTTAGTAATAAAAAGGCTTCTGTTGCCGTAAGCGGCACTTTAAAACTTACAGCAACTGTATCTCCATCAAATGCCAGCGATCAGTCACTTACATGGACATCAAGTGATGAAAGCGTTGCTACTGTAGATGCAAGCGGTATTGTTACAGGTGTTTCTAAGGGAACTGCTACTATAACAGTTACTACTTCAAACAATAAAAAGGCTACTTGTACAATTACAGTAACCGATGGCACAGCCACAAATCTTAAGCTTAATAAAACGTCACTGTCACTTGCTTATGGTGGTGAGGGTACACTTACAGCAACCATTAACGAAGATGCACTTAGTAAAACCCTTAGCTGGAGTACTGATTCCGAGGATATAATCACCATTACTCCAAGCGATGATACATTATCAGCTACAATCAGTGCAAAAGCTTCAGGAACAACTACCGTTACAGTTGCTACTACTGATGGTTCAGAATTAAGTGCTACTTGTAAAGTAACGGTAGCTGCCAAAAAGGTTGTTAAAGTAAAAACTCTTAAGTTTGATAAATCTGAGTGTACTATCAAAGAAGGAAGCTCTATGGAGCTTACACCTTCATTTACACCAGGAAATGCTACCATTGATGAATGGACATTTACTTCCTCTGATGAAAGTGTAGCAACCGTTGCAAAAACTACTACAGATGATGGTATTGTTAAGTGCATAGTAACAGGTGTTAAGGAAAGTGAAGATCCTATAACCATTACCGCTACAGCTATTACCGATGATGGATCAACTGATGGAATATCCACAGAAGCTACCATCAGCGTAAAGGTTATCTCTTCAACTGTACCTCCTGCAACAATTCTGATGGATGAGAGAAATATTACTCTTCGTTCTTTGGAAAGCATAAATGTTAATGCTACGATTGTTCCTTCAGATACAACAACTACAACTATTAACTACTCAGTAAAGAATATAGACGGAAACGATGTTTCTACTGATGTATTAACTGCAGAAACTACTGAAACAGGTGTTAAGCTTACAGCAGGAGAAGTAACTACCACTACAGTAGCAAAGGTTATTGCAACAGCCGCCGCTGATTCTAATATAACCACAAGCCTTACCGTTACAATCCTTGCATCAGATGTTGCTGTAGAAAATGATGCCGAAAAATATGCTGAAGCTGTGGAAAATGGTTCAGATATCTGGGTTGCAGGTCTTGAAGACAGCTATGTATACACAGGAACTGCCATTAAGCCTGATATCAGGGTATATTACGGAACATCCTTATTAACATTAAATAAAGACTATAGTTTAAAGTATGCCAATAATACAAAGGTTGCTTCTTCAACTGATACAAAGGCTCCTTCAATAACCATTACATTTAAGGGAAGCTATCAGAATACTTCAAAAACAAAGT
>JAILBM010000263.1 GCA_024680925.1 Butyrivibrio sp. | reverse complement strand
ATGAAATAAACATATAATCAATGCAAAGCACACGCAATACAGATAACGAATTATTATATCCGCCAGAAAACAAAATCAAACCATAAAATAAGCATATAATCAATGTAAAGCACACGCAATACAGATAACGAATTATTATATCTACTGGAAAACAAATTTAAAACAAATACAAAGCATAAAACAAAAATATTATCGATAGAAGGAAAATAATATCCAGTTATAACTAATAGAAAGCAGAGGTGATTTTATGAGAATAGGTATGGGATATGATGTTCATAAATTAGTAGAAGGAAGAAAATGCATAATAGGTGGAGTTGATATTCCTTATGAGAAGGGACTTTTGGGACATTCTGATGCAGATGTACTGCTTCATGCGATTATGGATGCACTTCTTGGAGCAGCAGCGCTTGGAGATATCGGCAAACATTTTCCTGACACAGATCCTAAATATAAGGGTGCTGATTCATTGGAACTTATGAGACATGTTAAAGATATGCTCCTGGAGAATCGATTTCTGATAGAAAATATCGATGCAACAATAATAGCACAAGCACCTAAGATGAGACCATATATTGATCAGATGCGTCAAAATATTGCAGATGCTTTGGATATTGATATAGTACAGGTTAATGTTAAGGCTACAACTGAGGAAGGACTTGGTTTTACCGGATCAGGAGAAGGTATATCATCTCAGGCTATATGCCTGCTTACAAGTCCGATAGAACTTGTAAGTAAAAATGTGACATTTCAGGCAGGCGAACCCCAAGTAAAAGGCGGTTGCTGTCATGAAAGAAATGAATAATCAGTTAGTTAATAAATAAAATTTATATAACAGGTTGCAAAATAAATCATAATGATTTATATGCAATCTGTTATTTTTTTCTGATTTAATCTTGGACATCTAAAATGTCTTTTTAGCACAATATCATGTGCAAATATTTCAATGGAGTTTTTATGAGTAATAATCGAATAATTGATGAATTTAAGGTTAGAAAAGCCTATTTGGAAAGAGAAATTGAGAATCTTAATAAAAAATTGCAAAGTGCTCCGGAAGGCAGATTGCAAATAATACAAAGAAATAATAAATATTATTTTTATCATGTACTAGGTGGTGCAAATAATAGAAAGCAAATATTTATTTCTAAGAACAATATTGCAGAAGCACAGAATCTGGCATTAAAAAAATATAATAAGCAAAAACTTTATGAATATGAAAATGAATTAAAAGGTATTGATTCATATATTAAATACGCAGGTGGGAAAAACATTAGTGAAGAAATGATTCGGGATAATGGTGCATTATCAATGCTGATAAGATATGGTACTGTGGATAAGAACATAAATGAGATAGATAAAAAAGAAATTGCAAACAAATATATCAACATTAATGAGATAGATAAAAAAGAAATTGCAAATAAATATAACAATAATAAAGTATTCACACCAAATGAAATAGCGAAATGGACAAAAGAGCCTTTTTTGTCCAATCCTAATCATATGGAGAATCTTAATATAAAAGTAACACCGGAGCTTTATGTCAGATCAAAATCAGAAGCAATTATAGCTACAAAGTTAATAGAATATGGAATTCCTTTTCGATATGAGTGTGGAATTATACTGGATGATTTACAGATATTTCCGGATTTTACAATTATTAGTCCAAGAGACTATAAAATCTATATATGGGAACATTTGGGTATGGTTGACAATAACGATTATTTTCGCAAAAATACTAATAAGATATGGCGATATATTGAATGCGGTTATATTCCAACCTATAATTTAATTTTATCTTATGAAACCAAAGATTTTATATTGGATGTAAACTATGTTCAAAAGCTTATTGAAAACTATTTTCTCTAAAATACACAATGCACTTTTATAAGGAGTGACAATATGGGAATATTTGATTTGTTTGGTCTGGTGAATATAAATCAGGAAATTGAAAAGCTAAAAGACATAAGGGATGCGGTCCTTATAGATGTCAGGTCTAAGGAAGAATTTTCTCAAGGTCATATACTTGAGAGCCTAAACATACCTTTAGACGAAATTCAGAATATAGATAAAAAAGTACAGGACCGAAATACACCCATATTTCTATATTGCCACTCCGGAGTTAGAAGCTCTAAGGCAGCAAAAATATTGCGGAAAATGGGATATT
>JAILBM010000261.1 GCA_024680925.1 Butyrivibrio sp. | reverse complement strand
TTTACCACCTGCTTTTATCTCCGAAACAGCTATTTTATATTCATTTTCCTGAGCTTTAATAAAACGTGATAAATCATACATATTTTGAATTCTCCATGTAAAAAGTATAACATATTAAAACTTCCCGGTGAGAATAATTATATATTCCATAATTTTTAATACCAATATGGTCAATTTACACTTAAATATTCTTTTTTTCTCATTTATTTTATCTAAAACTACGATTACGAAGACACTTCTATGGTGCTACAATCATCACTGTTTGAAAAAAAAGGAGGAAATTATGGATTCATACAGAATATTACTAGACCTGGCAATTATCGTTATAATGTCTAAATTTTTCGGATTAATTGCCCGTAAATTAAAAGCTCCTCAGGTTGTTGGACAGATTATCGCCGGGCTCCTTATCGGACCCAGCGTTCTTGGAATTGTTGAACTGACAGATTTCTTGTCACAGATGGCCGAAATAGGTGTTATTCTTCTTATGTTTTCTGCAGGACTTGAAACCAGTATCAAGGACCTTATGAAAACAGGCCTCAAGGCATTTCTTATTGCCTGTGCAGGTGTTTTTGTTCCCCTTGTTGGCGGTACTCTCTTATACATGGGATTTTATGGTGCTGCTGCAGTAGGAACAGACGAATTCTACAGTGCCGTATTTATCGGCGTTATTATGACTGCAACCAGTGTAAGCATCACTGTTCAGTCACTTCGTGAGCTTGGAAAGCTTAAAGGTGAAGTTGGTACTACTATTATGAGTGCCGCTATCATTGCTGATGTTATTGGTATTATCGTACTTACCTTCGTTATTGGATTTAAGACACCAAACTCCAATCCTGTTTCTGTAATATTCAGTACAGTTTTATTCTTTGTATTTGCATTTATAGTAGGTATTGTTCTTTATAAGATCATGAAGCTCATAGATGCCAGATACCCTCACACAAGACGTATTCCTATCCTTGGTCTTGCCATCTGCTTTATTTTTGCTTATGTAGCAGAGGTTTACTTTGGAATTGCAGATATTACAGGTGCTTATGTTGCAGGTATCATCATGTGCTCGCTTGAGGATTCAGATTACATTGCTGAAAAAATGGATATCAATTCCTATATGCTCTTTGGCCCTATTTTCTTTGCAAGTATAGGCCTTAAGACATCTCTTGATAATATGACGGTAGAACTTGTGCTGTTCTCAATAGGTTTTGTAGTTGTTGCTCTTATTACCAAGATCATAGGCTGCGGACTTATGTCAAGAGTACTTGGATATAAAGGAAATGACGCTCTTAAGATTGGTGTTGGTATGATGACAAGAGGTGAAGTTGCTCTTATCGTTTCTCAAAAGGGTCTTGCTGTGGGAATGATTTCATCAGTTTACTTTACTGCAGTTATTCTTCTTATTATCGTATCAAGTATTGCTACACCTATTATACTAAAGCTTTTATATGCAAAAGATAATAATGGTGGTTCTTCCAAAAACACTGCGGTTGCATAAAATATTATAAAAATAATTGTTCATAGCAATATTAAAGGCCCGGTAATCTGTATTCACCAGATTACCGGGCCTTATTTTATAGATCATATTTAATTTACATGGATTTACCTTTTTTTGCATTATGTATCAGAGCATAGTTGTATACCAGTTTGTAACACCAATCTTTTCAATAAGCTCAAGCTGTTGCTCAGCCCAATACATATCCTCTTCTTCGTCCTTATAATAAGCCTTTAAAATATCATATGTTGTGTAATCATCGATAGTGCAATCTGTAAGTTTCTTAAGAGCTGCAAGGCCATCCTTTGAAACCTGAAGGTCATATTTGATCCACTCTATAGGATCCTTACAGGAGGGCTTTTCTGCTTTAGCCTCATTTTTTACTTCTCCGCCGAGGTCAATAATTCTATCTATACACTGATCAACATAGCCTCTTTCCTCAACTGCATGCTCTGCGTATTTATCAGCGAGCTTACTAAATCCCTGTGAAGCAAAAATCCTGGACTGAATTGCATGTCCGTCAGCCTGCTGTGCCAAATCAGTTACGATTCCCTGTAATCCTGCAATAATCTGTTCTCTCTGTGCCATAATATATACCTCCTTATAATATTGTTTATAGTGCAATGTTTTTTGTTTTTATTTGTTTTTATTTGTTTTCATTTGTTACAATTATATTGTACGCTATGTTATTTATATTGCAATTAACTGACTATA
>JAILBM010000240.1 GCA_024680925.1 Butyrivibrio sp. | reverse complement strand
AAGGCTTATTAATGAATTTATAAATGATGGACTATCGGTAGGAGTTATTAAGCATGATGGTCATGATTTTGAATGCGATATCAGAGGAACTGATTCATATCGGTTTTATGATGCCGGTGCGGCAGGTGTTGCCGTTTTTTCAGCTACCCATGCATTTGTACATAAAAGGCAGACAGTCACAATTCGTGAACTGATTATGCAGATGCAGGAATATGATGTCGTCATAATTGAAGGACTAAAGGATTCAGAATATCCAAAGGTTGAGGTGGTCAGAAGCGCTGTCTCTTCAAGAGGGGTATGCAATCCTGATACGCTTATATGTATTACTACTGATAGTAAAGACCTCGGAATATCAACCTGTCCGGTTTACGGACTTGATGATGTACACGAGGTTTTTTGCTGTATAAAAAGATTTTTGAATATAAATACAAAGTGACAGATTTAAGGTGATAAAAAATGAAGCTGATAAAGACGGAAGATGCTGTAGGGCACGTGCTATGCCAGGATATTACACAGATCATACCAGGTAAATATAAAGGACCTGCATTTAAAAAAGGTCATATTGTAAAGGAAGAGGATATACCGGTTCTTCTTTCCATAGGAAAAGAGAATTTATACATTTGGGAAAAGTCAGAAGGAATACTGCATGAAGATGAAGCTGCTGCCATTCTTCGTGACATCTGTATGGATGAGAATATGACTGCAGGGGAGCCTTCAGAAGGAAAGATTGAAATACGCGCCGCAATAGATGGACTTCTTAAAATTGACAGAGAGCATCTCTTTGCAGTTAATTCTCTCGGAGAAATGATGATCGCAACAGTGCATGGTAATTTCCCGGTAAAAAAAGGAGAAAAGCTTGCGGGTACCAGAATAATTCCTCTTGTTATAGAAAAAGAGAAAATGGAAAAGGCCAAAGCGGTAGCCGGTGACAAGCCCATCCTCAATATAATTCCTTTTCATCACGTGAAGGTTGGAATTATTACAACTGGAAGCGAAGTGTTTAAGGGAAGAATAGAAGATGCATTTGGACCTGCCATAAGAAAAAAACTTGCAGAATATGATACTGAGGTAATGGGACAAAAGATACTTGATGATAATCAGGAAGATATAGTATCAGCAATACATGACTTTATAAATGAAGGTTCAGATATGGTTATCTGTACAGGCGGCATGAGTGTAGACCCTGATGACAGGACACCTGGGGCAATAAAGGCAAGTGGAGCTCGTGTTGTTAGCTATGGTGCACCGGTACTTCCCGGCGCAATGTTTTTACTTTCATATTATGAAAAGGGAGAAAAAACTATTCCTGTTATGGGTCTTCCTGGTTGTGTAATGTATGCAAAGCGAACAATATTTGATCTCGTTCTTCCAAGAGTACTTGCAGGAGAAATTCTTACAGAAGCAGATCTTGCAAGGTTTGGAGAAGGCGGACTTTGCCTTAACTGCGAAGTATGTACATTTCCAAAGTGCGGCTTTGGAAAGTGCTGAAAATGCATATAGGTGCAGGACGCTGTCTTTAGACAATGCGTATAGGGTAAATTATTAAACAAAATATCTAATAAATCATAGGAGCAAAAAGATAGATGGAAGGCTTTAGTCATTTAGATGAAAATGGAAATGCAGTTATGGTGGATGTTACTGCAAAATCTGAAACGCAGCGTATCGCACGTGCAAGTGGAAGAATTTATGTGGGAAAAGAGGTATATAAAGCTATTACAAGTGGAACTGTTTCCAAAGGAGATGTTTTTGCATGTGCAAGAGTTGCTGGAATAATGGCAGCAAAGAAAACATCTGAACTGATACCTCTTTGTCATCCTCTTTTACTTACAGGAATAGCAGTCGAGTTTGAGCCGGAAGAGGATAAGTATGCAATTTCATGCACCTGCACAGTAAAGCTTGCGGGAAAGACAGGAGTTGAAATGGAGGCACTTACCGGAACATCTGTTGCTCTTTTGACAATTTATGATATGTGTAAGGCAATCAGCAAGAGAATGGAAATCTCAGATATTCACCTTGAAGAAAAAGATGGAGGAAAAAGCGGTCACTTTGTAAGATAACAAAATATAAATCACAGGAGAATAACAAAGTGAAAAAGTTAAATAAGAATAAGATAAATAAATATATTGGTATGGCTGCAGTCATGATGGGAATGGGAGTTCTTACAGCATGCGGACAAAGTACTGAGCAGGACGATTCTGCTCAAACTACAGAAAAGTCTATAGAAAATAATAATCAAAATGCAGAAAACTCAAAAGAAGATAATGCTCAAACTACAGATGCAGATACAAATACAGACGTAAATACAGATGAAAGCGCAGAGGTGTTGACTAATACAGAAGCAGAATCCTCAGAGTTAATTGTTTTTGCGGCAGCTTCGATGACAGAAACTCTTACGGAAATTGAGGAAAGCTATGAGGCAGCTCATCCAGGAGTTGATATTATTTATAATTTTGATTCATCAGGAACATTAAAAACACAGATT
>JAILBM010000232.1 GCA_024680925.1 Butyrivibrio sp. | reverse complement strand
AGTGTCAAATATTACAAAAAAGCAGACGGACTGAGTTCTCTCATGATTCAGTCTATAGTAGAAAACGCTGATGGAACCATTTTCTTTGGAACTTCCCAGGGAGTAGCTTATGTTGATACTGATCTGAATCTTCATATGCTTGAGGATGCCAGAATTAAGGATGAGTATATAAGAACCCTTGCCTGCGACGGGAAAGACACTATTTACGGGACCACCAAGAATAATGGTGTTTTCATGATGGTAAAAAATGATTTTGAAGGCTATGTATACTATGACAATACCGGTAAAGTCATTTTGAATGCCCACACAATTTTTGCCGATCCTGAAAATGAGTCCTATGTATATATAGGAACCACCGATTCCAAAATATATTACGGAAAATTTGAAAATGGCTTTGAACTGGTAAAAGAAATAAATTGTGATCCTCTTTCTTATATAAACTGCATAAAGCAGATAGGGGACAAATTGTGGATCTGCGCTGACAATGGAATAGGTTATATTGAAGATAATAAGCTTTATGTTTTGGATAATCTTCCCATGAACAGCTCCGTTACGAGTGTAATGACGGATTATCTTGGTAATCTATGGTTTACATCATCCAAACAGGGCATTATGAAAATTGTGCTTAACCACTTTACAGATGTTTTTGCACAATATGGTCTTGAAGAAACCGTTGTTAACGCTACCTGTATGTTGGAGGATAAGCTTTTTATAGGTTCAAAGACAGATGGAATAACGGTTATACAGGATGATAAAATCCTTAAAAGTCTTCCGGTAAAAGAGTCTGCGTCAGCTTCCGGGTTTGAGTACGAAGATACAGACCTGATTGAAATGCTGGATGAATGCAGGATCAGATCTATTTACAGAGATTCATCAGACAGATTATGGATATCCACCTTCAGTGATCAGGGGCTTATTCGTTATGATCACGGAGAGGTTCTGAAATTTACCTTAATGGATGATATGCCTTCAGAACGTGTCAGGGCAGTACTTGAACGCTCTGACGGGTCTTTTGCTGTTTGTTGTACCGGAGGCCTTGTTATAATAAGAGATGATAAAGTAGAAAGTGTTTATGATGAGCATGACGGCCTTACAAATTTAGAGATTCTTACCTGTGATGAACTGGATAACGGGGATCTTGTTATAGGTACTGATGGTGATGGATTATATATAATAAGCGAATCCGGGATAACCCATATTGGTACAGATCAGGGGCTTAGCTCAGATATAGTAATGAGGGTAAAAAAAGACATCTCCAGAGATATACTTTGGATAATTACCAGTAATTCTATATGTTATATGAAGCCCGATCACAGTGTTACCTTAATTAAGAACTTCCCTTATTCCAATAACTTTGACCTGTATGAAAATCAAAATGGAAAAATGTGGGTTCTCAGCAGCGATGGAATCTATGTTGTCAGTGTTGATGAAATGCTGGAAAACGGAGAAATTACTTCTTTTCACTATGGAATGGCCAATGGACTTTCCTGCATAACCACCTCCAATTCCTATAGCGAAGTGACAGAAGAAGGAGACATGTATATTTCCGGCACTTCCGGAGTGATAAAGGTTAATATCGAAAACGGACTTGAGGATATAAATGATTTTAAAATGTCAGTTCCTTTTGTAGTTGCAGATGGAGATTACATATTCCCGGATGAAAAGGGAAACTTCAATCTCTCTTCTGATGTGAATAAACTAACCATTTACAGCTATGTATTTAACTATTCTCTGATGGATCCTGTTATTTCCTATAAGCTGGAGGGCAAGGATACAGAAGCGGTGAAGATAAAGGAAAGCGAGCTTTCAGCAATTACTTATACTGACCTGGAAGGTGGGAAATACAGCTTTGTTCTTAGCATAGAAAACCCGAAAGGCTTAGATCCAAAAGAGCTGAGAGTAGGCATTATCAAAGAACAGGCAGTATATGAAGTGCCTTGGGTTCAGGCCCTTGCAGTTGTTATTGTAATAATAATCCTTCTTTTGCTGGTACAGCTTTATATCAATCTGAGAACAAGACACTTTATGCAAAAAGCAAATGAGCAAAAGGAACTTACCCGTGAAATAGTAGAAGCCTTTGCGAAAGTAATCGATATGAAGGATAAGTATACTAACGGCCATTCCTTTAGAGTTGCCAGATATACTGCCATGCTGGCAACACAAATGGGTTATGATGAGGATACGGTAGAAAAATATTACAATATTGCCCTTCTTCATGACATAGGGAAAATAGGAATTCCGCCGGAAGTACTTAATAAACAGGATAAGCTAAATGGTCCGGAATACAACATTATAGAAAAGCATCCTGTATATGGTTATGAAATATTAAAAAATATCAGTGTCATGCCGGATCTGGCCATAGGAGCAGAATATCATCATGAAAGGATTGATGGAAAAGGCTATCCTAACGGCTTAAAGGGAGACGAAATACCTAAGGTAGCCCAGATAATAGCTGTGGCAGATACCTTTGATGCCATGTATTCAGACAGGCCTTACAGAAAACGCATGAATTTCGATAAAGTCGTAGAAATAATGAAGCAGGCCAGTGGCACTCAGCTTGCCTCAGATGTGGTGGATGCCTTTTTGAAGCTGGTGGAAAAAGGCGAATTTAAAGCAGCTGATGATATTGGAGAGGGATCAACAGAAAATATTGATAATACAAATAAAATATAATGTTATAACAAATGTACCTTTTTAAAATCTGATTCGTATATATAGTCAGCTAACAAATAACATTTGTTTTATGAGAGGTACTTGTTATGAGATTAAATAACATGGAAAATGTTGAAGTTGAGATGATCCTTGCAGATGTCAGAACATGCCTTGGCAAAGAAGTAAACAGAATTTTACTGGATGAGCAGGCAGAAAAAATATATCTTGAAACCTTAAAGCTTATCGCTTAAGTATATTTTAGATATATTTAATATTTGGCTATAACCATATTTTAGGTTAAATTTAAGTTCATATCTTAGTATCAGAATAGCAGAAGTAGTAGGAGCAACAGGCTTTTATAAGTCTGAAAAGTATGTCTGCTAATGAGGGTACTGATATGGAACAGAATACAGAGCTTATAATGAGGGCTAAAAATGACGAAAAAGCCATCAGTGAGCTTATAAATAAAGATAAAGCTTTTATTAAGGGCACAGCCTATAAGACTGTCAATCATTTTATAACAGAAAATGATGATGAATGGTCTATTTCTCTTATTGCCTTTAATGAGGCTGTAAAGTCTTATGATGAATCTAAAGGCGCCTTTTATCCATTTGCTCAAATGGTTATTAAAAGGCGTCTCTTGGACTATATTTATTCCCAGGAAAAATTTAAAAACGAGTTGTCCCAGGAGCCTTCGGTTATTAGCGGCGATCTGGATGATCAGGATGAGCCCACAGCATTGCAGATGGAAGTGCAAAGCAAAAATGCTGAGCTTTCTTTACGTACAGGAAATTCTGTAAATAATCCAATAAAAGACGAAATAGAAAGTTTGCAGGCAATCTTAAAGGAATACGGGTTTACTTTTTATGATCTTGCAAAGTGTTCTCCAAAGGCGGATAAAACAAAGAAGGCCTGCGCAGAAATAACGGCTGTTATTATAGAAAATCAGGAAATACGCACTAAAATGCGAAATTCTAAAACAATTCCTATCGCAGATATAACAAAAAAAGTTAACATACACCGAAAAATATTTGAACATCATCGAAAATATATAATAGCGGCAGTAGAAATACTAAGTGGAGATTATCCATTATTAAGCGAATATATGGATTATGTAAGAAAGGTTATGAAAACAAGATGAAAGCGGTAGTTTTAGAAATAAGAAACGGTAAAGCTGCAGTGCTTACAGAAAAGGGCGAGGTCATTACTGTAAGGCAAAAATGTAGTGTGGGAGACACCATACAGATAAGAAGCATAAATATGACCCGTATAGTTAAATATACGATTCCTGCAGTAGCGGCCATGATTATGGTAACCTTTGGAAGTGTTTTTTATTATAACACTGCCATGGCATATTCTTATGTAACTGTGGAAGGTGATTCCAATATTCAGCTGACCCTTAATAGAAAAAATGAAGTTATTGCTATTGAGGCTCTTGACGAAGATTCCCGGACACTGGTGGATGAACTATTGGAAAACGGTATAGAAAAGGCATCATTGGAAGATGCTATGGATAAGATTTCTCAGACTGTTTCCTCTGAAAAACAGCAGAAAAGTTCAGAAGATAGCGATGATAATACAGCTTATACAACAGAAGCTTACCTTACATATACAGTAAAAAGCAGTGATGAGAAAACCGAAAAGGAATTGTCAGATCGAATATCAGAAAAAGAAGCTACAGATCAAAATGTTGAAAAGCAGTCTGAAATGATAAAGGAAAAAGAGGAAACAAATCAGGAAGATACTGAAAATACTAATATACAGCCTGCAAATGAAACGAATATCATTCCTGATGGAAAAGAAACAAATCCTACAGAAGAAAACAGGAATAATACAGATTTACAAAACGGTGAAAACCCTGCAAAAGTTAGTGAAAACAATAATAATAACACGGCGAATAACGCAGATAAAAATACAGAAAGTAATAATACAGAAAATAGAAACACTTCAAGTATCGATAATGGTACAGGAAATAGTACAGATAACAATAGTGACAGTATAGGTGAGACCCCACCTGCTGTTACGGAAGAAAGTGGCAATATGGCGCCCCCTGCTGCAGGTTCATATACAAAGCCTGCTTTTTATGAAAATAAGGGCACTGAGAATAACCAAAATACAGGAATTCCTGAAAGTACAAATAATGAAAACAGTATTGGTACAGACAAAAATATGAACAACAAAGAAGATGCAGGAAATTCTTCTGATAATACAGCAGAAGGCAACAACTAATAAGATACAGCTTAAAAAAATCAGTCAAAATGTGAAATTCACATTTTGGCTGATTTCTTTTTTATTCGAGGGAATACGGGATTTTCATATCCCGTATTCCCTCACCCCAACTACATTTCGAATACCGGGCATTATTTGCTTAATAAGGACTTCAGAGCATTGAGAGCATTTTCCAGAGTCTGCTTTATTTTATTCAGGGTTCCGATATCATCTGTTGCCACGTCACTGTCTGATGCTGT
>JAILBM010000182.1 GCA_024680925.1 Butyrivibrio sp. | reverse complement strand
AATTATGTAAAAATCTTGCTCTTTTTTGCTCAAAAAAACATTTCTGATTCTAATAAAATTAACATAACCGGTAAACTTTTTGATAAAAAAAGACCCGGTACATTTGTACCGAATCTTCAGTAGTCTACGATAGCAGATTATTATCTCTCTAACATATCTTAAGTATTTAAATCAATGTACATATCCATGCAATTACAGCTGATATAGCAGGGAATATGATAAAAAGCTTCAAAAGCTGACTTTTACTTTTTCATAAAAAAGTGGCGCTCAGATTTGAACGCCACTTTTACATATTTACTGATTTTAATAGTTTTCTTCATGAACTTCGAAGAAGCTCTGTGGATGTTTACATACAGGACATACATCAGGTGCCTCTGTACCAATAACAATATGACCACAATTACGGCATTCCCAAACAGTTACACCGGACTTCTTAAATACTTCCATTGCTTCAACATTATGAAGAAGCTTACGATAACGCTCTTCATGATGTTTTTCAATTGCCGCTACACCTCTAAACTGCTCTGCAAGTTCATGGAAACCTTCAGCATCTGCATCTTTGGCCATCTGGTCATACATATCGGTCCACTCATAGTTCTCACCTTCAGCCGCATGAAGAAGATTTGCAGGTGTATCCCCCAGTTCTCCCAAAGCCTTAAACCAAAGCTTTGCATGCTCTTTTTCATTGTCTGCTGTCTTTAAGAACAGAGCTGCAATCTGCTCATATCCGTTCTTTTTGGCAACGGATGCAAAATATGTATACTTATTTCTTGCCTGTGACTCACCGGCAAAGGCTGTCCAAAGATTCTTTTCTGTCTTTGTTCCTGCGTAAGGATTCTTTGGAGTCTCAGCAGTCTTTGTGATCTTCTCAAAATCTGAAGCAGGATGCTTACAAACAGGACAAATGAAATCATCCGGAAGCTCTTCTCCTACATATTCATATCCGCAGATTCTGCAGCGCCAGATTGTCTGACCATCTGTCGTCTTTCCAACTGCCTCAGGTTTTGGCTTAATATTATCCTGATAATATGTATATGTTGCAGAAGCATCCTCTGATAATACATCCATATCTGTAACATCAGCGATAAACATTGTATGTGTGCCCAAATCTACAGCCTGGATAACCTTAGCAGAAATATATGCATTAGTTCCTTTAGTAATGATCATTGTTCCGTTTTCAGCTTTTTTACAATCCTTGAAATCTGCAAATTTATCTACATCTCTTCCAGACTGGAAACCAAAATGTTTAAAAAGATCGAAATCGGACTTCTCGCTTATTATTGATACAGTAAATAACCCTGTATCCTTTATCATATCATGGGTGTAATTTGCTTTATTTATTGCTACCGAAATACGATTAGGATCACTTGTTACCTGAATAGCTGTATTGGTAATACAACCATTGTCCTTGCCATCTCTGTTTGCAGTAATTACAAACAGGCCATAACTTAAACTATACATTGCCTTTTTATTCATATATCAAAAAATCTCCTTTTCTGTACTACCTGTTGAATTATGTTCTTATGAAAACCGCAACAAATATGTATTCTTGCGACTTCAAACAGAAATCAGCCTTTTCTTTCACCAAGTTCTTTATCAAGCATATACAGACCTTTATTATCATTTCCAATCATCTCAATCTTAGCGATCATATCCTTGGAATTTCTCTCTTCCTCTTCCTGTTCTGTAATGAACCAGTTAAGGAACAGCTGTGTTCTGTAATCCTTATCCTTAACTGCTGCATCCATGATTTTTTCAATTTCAGCAGTTATATAATGCTCATGCTTATCTGCTGCCTTAGCAGCTGCCAAAGGATCCTTATAATCTGATGTGGCAGGAATTATCTGTGAGAGCTCAACAAGTACATCATTATCAACAAGATAATTATAAAATTTCATCGCATGTTCCTGCTCTTCTTGTGCCTGTATCATGTACCAGGATGCAAATCCCGGAAGATTCTGGCGTGTGTAATACTGGGAAACTCCCAGATACATATAAGCAGAAAAGAATTCCTTATTAACCTGTGCATTCAATAATTCAACAACTTTTTCGTTCATATCAATTCTCCTTTTCTTATGTGAAATAAAATTTTATTATAAGTTCTCTTGCTGATATTTGAATTATATTGTACA
>JAILBM010000175.1 GCA_024680925.1 Butyrivibrio sp. | reverse complement strand
CATCCTTATCTACACCAATGTGTTTACCCTTAAACACAGTTCCATCTTCAAGTATCAAATACGCGTTCATAATTTACCTCCAAAAAATGTCCCTCAAAGGCCGGAATATAATCCGTTTCCTTTGAAGGGCGTTGTGAGCCGTCGTTACTTAGCGTGGCAGCCACTTTGGTGGCTGCAGAGCTTAGTAACGTAACGAGCGAGCATCGAGCGAAAGCGTCCCTGAAAAGGAATGGATTTGTGCCGGAGGGACATTTTTTGGAGGTAAATTATGAACGCGTATTTGATACTTGAAGATGGAACTGTGTTTAAGGGTAAACACATTGGTGTAGATAAGGATGTTATTAGTGAGATAGTTTTTAATACTTCTATGGCTGGCTACACTGAGGTTTTTACCGATCCATCTTATGCAGGTCAGGCTGTATGTATGACATATCCACTGATTGGTAACTACGGTGTGTGTCTTGATGATATGGAATCTGATAACTTTTGGCCAGATGCAATTATTATAAGAGAAATGAGCCGAATACCTTCAAATTTCAGATGTGACATGACACTTCAGCAGTTTATGGAAAAATATAATGTACCGGGAATTGAAGGAATAGATACAAGGGCACTTGTAAGACTTCTTCGTGAGAAGGGTACAATGAATGGAATGATCACAACAAATGATAATTACAATCTTGATGAGATCCTTCCAAAGCTTAAGGAGTATACCTGCGGTAAGGTAGTTGAAAAGGTTACCTGTAAGGAAAAGAAATTCATTAAAGGTGTTTCAAGCCTTGAAGAAAACGGACCTCTTTCCGGAAGCGCAGTATTTAATAAAGAAGATTATGAAAAAGATCTTGCAGGAGATCATTCCAAGAGAGAAAAGAGACCTGCAATTGTTAAAGAGCTTAACGGTAAGGGATTAAAGATAGCACTTATGGATTTTGGTGCTAAAAAGAATATTGCTGATTCTCTTGTGGCAAGAGGTTGTGATGTAACAATTTATCCTGCTCTTACCAAGGCAGAAGAAATCTTAAAGGATGCACCGGATGGAATCATGCTTTCAAACGGCCCAGGAGATCCTAAGGAATGTACAGAAATAATTAAAGAAATCAAAAAACTATATGATAGCGAAACACCTATTTTTGCCATATGTCTTGGTCATCAGCTTATGGGACTTGCAACAGGAGCTGATACCTTCAAGATGAAATATGGACACAGAGGTGGAAACCATCCTGTAAAGGATCTTGAAACAGGAAGAGTTTACATATCTTCTCAGAACCACGGTTACGTAGTTGATATGGATAAGCTTGATCCAAATGTAGCTAAGGCAGCTTTTATAAATGTAAATGATAAGACCAACGAAGGCCTTGCATATGTAGGCAAGAATATATTTACAGTACAGTTCCATCCGGAGGCTTGCCCTGGACCACAGGACAGCAGCTACTTGTTTGACAGATTTATAAATATGTGCAGAAACAAGTAAGAGATAGAATTGTTAACAGATTTTGAGATTATATGTAAGGAGATAAATATAAATGCCTAAGAATAAAGATGTAAAAAAAGTTCTGGTAATTGGTTCAGGTCCTATAGTAATCGGACAGGCTGCAGAGTTTGACTATGCAGGAACTCAGGCATGCCGTTCACTTAAAGAAGAAGGAATTGAAGTAGTACTGGTTAACTCAAACCCGGCTACTATCATGACAGATAAAGATATCGCTGATGAGGTTTATATCGAGCCTCTTACAGTTAAGGTTCTTGAGCAGATAATTGAAAAGGAAAAACCGGACAGTGTACTTCCAACTCTTGGTGGACAGGCCGGACTTAACCTTGGTATGGAGCTTGCTGAATCAGGATTTCTTGAAAAGCACAATGTAAAGCTCCTTGGTACTACAGCTGAGACAATCAAGAAGGCAGAGGACAGACAGGAATTCAAGGATACAATGGAAAAGCTTGGACAGCCTGTGGCAGCATCCCTTGTTGTTCATGATCTTCAGTCAGGTATTGATTTTGCCAATAAGATTGGATACCCGGTTGTACTTAGACCAGCTTACACCCTTGGCGGTAGCGGCGGTGGTATCGCTTATAATCAGGTGGAATTAGAAGACATCCTTGCAAACGGACTTAGACTTTCAAGAGCCACAGAGGTTCTTGTAGAGAGATGTATCTCCGGTTGGAAAGAAATCGAATATGAGGTAATGCGTGATTCAGCAGGAAACTGCATCACTGTTTGTAACATGGAAAACATAGACCCTGTTGGTGTTCATACAGGTGACTCTATTGTTGTAGCTCCTTCTCAGACTCTTTCCGATAAAGAATATCAGATGCTTAGAAGTGCAGCTCTTTCAATCATTGATGAGCTTAAAATCACAGGTGGATGTAACGTACAGTTTGCCCTTCATCCAACAAGCTTTGAATACTGTGTAATCGAAGTTAACCCTCGTGTAAGCCGTTCTTCTGCTCTGGCATCTAAGGCAACAGGTTACCCAATTGCCAAGGTTGCAGCTAAGATTGCTCTGGGATACACTTTGGATGAAATTAAAAATGCTATTACAGGAAAAACCTATGCTTCCTTCGAGCCAACTCTCGATTACTGTGTAGTTAAGTTCCCAAGACTTCCGTTTGATAAGTTTATTACAGCTAAGCGTACTCTTACTACACAGATGAAAGCCACAGGTGAGGTAATGAGTATCTGCACTAATTTTGAAGGTGCCATGATGAAGGCTATCAGAAGCCTTGAGCAGCATGTTGACTGCCTTGACAGCTATTCATTTGCAGAGCTTTCAGATGAAGAGCTTATGGAGAGACTTGAGATAGTAGATGACCAGCGTATCTGGGTTATCGCTGAAGCTCTTAGAAGAAATGTAAGCTATGACAGAATTCATGAGATTACTCAGATAGACCACTGGTTTATTGATAAGCTCGCTGTTCTTGTTGAGATGGAGACAAAGCTTAAAAATGAGCCACTTACAGCTGATACACTCATGGAAGCTAAGCGTCTTGAGTATCCTGATAATGTAATTGCAAGACTTACAGG
>JAILBM010000159.1 GCA_024680925.1 Butyrivibrio sp. | reverse complement strand
CAATGCTTTTTTTTAATTCTTCATGAGCTAAAACAGAATATTGGAATGGTGTGGGGAGTGTTAAAGTTAATTCCTATCCTAATATCAAAGAAATAAAAAAATGAAAGCAAAATAGGTATTTAACTGCGTGTAGTTTTATATCGAATTAAAGTTCTGACTACATTCTGACTATTTGCATTCTAGAAGTATTATAGTTATGAAATACAGCAGACAAGCTTTGCCAAAACTACCAGAAACAAAACTTTATTCATAGCATAAGCATCCAGAAACAAAAACTTTATTCATAGCGTAAGCAGCCAGAAAGGAGCGTTATGTCTTTAAAAGAAATTGCAAAACTTACAAATTCATCAATATCTACTGTATCAAGGGTTTTAAATGATCCATCAACAAAGTGTGCATCGAAGCAGCTGAAAGACAGGATATGGGAAGTATCAAGAGAAATGGGGTATCTTCCAAATGAAGCTGCAAGATCTCTGCAAAACGTTTCAAGAAGAGACAAGAAAAAAAACAGTTCCAGAAAAATTTCAAATAATAGCGGAAACTGCAATAACAATTCAAATAATGCAGACAAAAATTCAACGCATGCAAGCAGTTCCTCCAGAAGTTCAATGTATGCAGAAAATTCCCAATACAGCAGTATGTCCACTTCCGGAATATCTTCCAAGCATTCAAATGACTCTGCCACTTCTGTTCTTCACTTCTCGGTTGTTATTGCCAGAATATCTTCCCTGGATAAGGACCCGTTTTTCTATGAGCTGTTTAGAAGTATCGAGGAAGAAGTTTTCAAAAAAAGAGCTGTAATCGATAAGGTTCTATATACCAACGACAATATTGACAAAGATATAGCTTCTAGCGATGGAGTCATAATTCTCGGAAGGTGTAGCAAAAAATTATATGCTCAGATTGAAAAGGCTAACCCCAATATCGTAGGTATATGGCGAAATCCTATGAAATTCAACGTAGATGAGGTTATCTGTGATGGAAAAAAAGCTGCAGAAATAGCCATAAACCATCTGGTATCACTTGGCCACACGGACATTGCATACATAGGCAACTGCTCATATGAAAGTCGTTATGATGGATACTGTGAAGCGCTTATCAGGCATGGCTTTGCACTTGATATGAACCTTGTACGTCAGACAGAGCAAAGCTTTGAAGAAGGAAAGGCTGCAGTTAATGCACTCCTGACCTTAAAGAAATCCGGCGAGCTTGATTTTTCTGCAATTTTCTGTGCAAATGATATAACCGCGATTGCTGTATTAGAACAGCTTTCAAAAGAAAAAAAGAACATAAGAGAAAGCATCTCTGTTATAGCCATAGATAATATCGATGAGTCGCAAAATACCAAACCGCTCCTTACAACAATTCAAATTCCACGAAAAGAAATGTCCCACCTTGCCATCAATCTATTAATAGATCGAATCCAAGGGGGACATTCCGATACCGTACGTATTGAATTTCCATGTAAGCTTATAAACAGAAGCAGCTGCTACAAAATATAAACATTCTATTCACTGCCCCTGATAAATTAGAAAATTTCAGCATATCCAACTACCAAGCTGGCATGAGCACTTCAGCATATCCAACTACAAAGCTGACATGAGCACTTCAGCATGTTCAACTACAAAGCTGCATAATCAATCATTTCAGCATGTTCAGGCTCTGCTATTTCATGAGCGTTTCAACATACTTAAGGCCTACAACATGGCCTTCGTTGTCTCGCTCTATGGAATAAAGAGAATTCTTCTTCATTCCACCCTCAATGTATAAAACCTTATCAAGATTTTCTTTAAGATAATCATCCATTGAGAAAAGCCAGAAATAAGTATAATTACCCATTTCAAGAAATTCAGGGAGATTTTCGATTTTAAATAAATCAATTTTAACAAGATTTATATAAGCCCCATCCTCCTCTAATTTCCATGGATATGCAAGGCAGTTATTAACCTGTGGGTACAATTCATACAATGCTATGTTTAGAGGAAACTGGTCATTATTGTTTATATCCACCATATTTGCTTTTTGATGAATCATAAATACTTTATCCGAAGGCGTAATAATCTGCTTGATTCTTTCAACTTGAACCTTGGTTCTCTGAATAATAATATAACTACTAATTTCTGAAGGACATAATGAAGAGACATCAGAAATATAATTTTTATTAATTCCCGTGGCAAAAAACAGAATCAAAACAATAACAATAATTCTTTTAGAATTAGCATATCTGCTTTCATTTACAAATTCTAAACCGGCTCCCTTTTTAAATTCTGCTATTAAACTTGTTTTTTCCTTTTTCTTTTTTGCCTTTCCTTTTCTAAATCTGTGATCTATCTTCTTAAGCTTCCATTCGCTACAAAGAAATACTTCTGATACTACCAAAAACAGTTCCATTGAAAAACAGATCGCAAAATATCTCTCTGATGCATATACCTGAGAACTCTCTGCAGAATTAAAAATAAACAAGTAAGCAAAAAGTAAGGCTATCAGGTACAACACATTATAAACAGTTAATGTAAGTATGCTAAACTTTCTCTTTATCTTTTCTTCTTTATCTTCTTCAAATAATATATTCAATGCAAGAATTGCATAAATCATTAAAACGACAAAAAACGGTGGAATCTTAAGCTTTGATCTCAAATTTATTTCGGTGGTCAAAAAACTCATAAAATAGTTTTTTACAGTATCTGCTACATTATCAGCGACAAGCCTGCCAGGGCCAATCTGCATGTTAACGAATACTATAAAGCCTGTAACTACAACAAGGAGGCCAATTCCACATGCTAATATAATTCTTCGAGCAATCTTTATCCTTTTATCGTAATCAAGCTTTATATAGTAATCCAGGATACGATCAAAAAAAGCCACCATCACTACAAATCCAGCAAGCATCGCGCCCACATATATCTTGAAGCTGAAAATCATTATAATTGATGTGATAAGAAGAAGAATATTTTTGACACGTGCATCCCTGTCTCTACGTGTCCAGTACATTGCCATACCTGCAGTCCAGCACATCGGTGCCATATCTACATACAAGCTCTTAAAACCATATCTGTAAAGCGGATATGCTGCAAGATACATAAATATAATGTATATAATAAACTTATGAGCCTCTTTTGATTTAATTTTGTGAAATGGAAGTGACAATCCTATAAATGCAAGAAATGCAGATGACACGTACATAAAGCTTTCACTATAACCGGCTATATACTGAAAAAATACTTCAAAAAGCCCGGGGCCCAAATACTGATGAACATCGCCTGCAAAATCCCCATTAAATGGAAGACTTCCTGTCGAATACATATATTTTATAGCAAGTCCCCATTGATGTAGTTCATCTACATGTTGAAGATAATCCCCCTTATATAAAAGGAGACTTCCACAGAATATACCAAACAATATAATAAATGCAGTATTTAAATTATCAAAATTTATTTTTTTAAAAATAACTCCTATGACGGCTCCGATAATAGCCAGGCAGCATAACGCTACAACGCCATAGAAAATATTTCCAGCAAGACCTGCAATCCCTAGTGATGCTATTGTTACAGCTGTTCCGGGAATCATAGCTTCAGTATAATTGCAGTCAAAAAATTTTACAAAGAGTGTAGCTACACCGGCAATTATTATAAATGCCAATATCATTAATAAATAACTCAATAATCATCCCTCAACATAAAATTTTATTTTTTACATTACATCAAACAATATTATTTAAATAATTTCCTCATAATAAAAGTCTATTTTAGATATTATTTTCAAACAACATTATTTAAATAATTCCCCTCAAAATAAAGCTCAAATTATTTCTTATACGCATCCAGCTCGCTAAAGAACTGTTCTACAATTCTCTCTGTTGCATGGCCATCACAAGAGCTCATAAATTTCTCTCTGAATGCATGAATCTGCTCTTTGTCAAATTTATTATCGATGTCCTTAATATAATCTACAATTTCATCAGTCTTAGTGCAGATTGGTCCAGGTGTCATCTCTTCATAATTGTAATAAAATCCTCTTTCATCATAATAATCGTCTAAATCATATGCGAAAAAGATAAGTGGTCTTTCAAAAATAGAATACTCAAAAATAATTGATGAATAATCTGTTATACAAATATCTGCGACACAAAGAAGATCTGCAATATCAATATCGTCTGTAACATCGAATGCAAAATCCTTGTATTTCTCATCAATTACTGGTCTATTATCCTTTTTTACCATAGGATGCTGTTTGAAAATAAGTACATACTCATCCTTGAAGTTTTCATACAGTTTTTCGATATCGAGCTGGTCTGGTGCCATTGCAGCTCTTGGCATCCCGCGGAATGTTGGAGCATAAAGAAGAACCTTCTTTTCCTTTACAGCAGGAACTAACTTTTCAAGATGCTTTCTTGCATTGTTAATAAATTCTTCCTTATAAAAAACATCTGTCCTGCTGGTACCGATTGGCTGCACGCAATCCTTATGTTTTTCTTTACCCATAGCCTCGACATATGCCCAACAAATTTCAGGGCTGCTAACAGTTACCATATCATAATCAGGGTGTAGTGGGAACCTTAGCTGGTTAGATCTTGTACTTCCAAATCTCTTCTCAGCAGAACTAAAGCCGAATTTCTTAAATGCGCCTGTAGCATGCCAGGTATTAAGATACTTCTGACCCTTTCTCTTTTTTAGTGTGCCCTGAGTATCGCTACTGTCATTAAAAACTATATATTTCGCATCTGCCGCATCTCTGAAGAATTTTATTTTTCTTGTGTATTCTTCAGTTCTTGATACAAATCCCTGTCTAAAATTATGTACATGTATATCAACATCATAATTATCCTTAAGATAATTATACAATTCCAGATAACTCTCAGTAATACCATCAAA
>JAILBM010000113.1 GCA_024680925.1 Butyrivibrio sp. | reverse complement strand
GGATTATTTTAATACAGATTTTAAAACTTTGGGATTTTTATTTGAATCATTATGTATACGTGATTTGACGATTTATTCTTCCGGCATGAATGGGGAAGTATCATATTATCATGATAGATATGGCCTTGAGGCAGATGCTGTTCTTCATCTCAAGGATGGCCGTTATGCTTTGATTGAATTTAAACTGGGAAGTAAAGAAATTGATATGGGTGCTAAGCATCTTTGCGAAATAGAAAGATTAATATCTGAGTATAATAAAAAAGAAAAACAGGTTCCTTTAAGACTCCCGGATCTAAAGCTCATTATAACTGCAACAGAGTACGGATATAAGCGAGAGGATGGAGTCTATGTAATTCCTATTGGATGTTTGAAAGATTAATTACATGATTAAAAGAAGGATATTTTTGATATATCTTATTAGATAAATTATAACATGGGCCTTAGAATCAGAACATTCTAAGGCCCACACATTTTTATGACTTTATATAGTAAATCCTTTACTCATATTTAAACTTATTAACCTCTGACTGCAATTCCTGAGAGATATTGAGGTTTTCAGAAGCTTCGCCGCTGATGTTCTTAAGATTATTGGCAACTTCAACGGTAGAGCTTGATACATTTGTAATACCCTTAACGGTTTCTTCAAGAGCTGTGTTGATATTATCGATTGTCTCTTTAATACCAATTACCATTTCATTGATATTGCTACTGTCATCTGCAAAGTGTTCCATGGCAATAGCTACGGACTCAACATCTTCCTGATAAGCTCCCGTCATGGATTCTACACCTTCTCTGCCGTTTGCATTGGATTGTATAAATGCGTTGGCAAGAGAGTTGGCTTTTTCTGACAGGTCATCTACAGAAGCGATAACGTTATTGGAAATATCCTGGATTCCACTGGCTGTTTCCTTGGAATTATCTGCAAGCTGTCTGATCTCATCTGCAACAACTGCAAATCCCTTACCTGCATCGCCTGCTCTGGCAGCTTCGATAGAAGCGTTAAGGGCAAGGAGATTAGTCTGAGAAGCAATGTTGAGGATTTCGTTTGTAAGATCGGCAATCTTCTCAACTTCTTTTGCAGTTTTCATACTTTCCTGAAGCTGTGCAATAAGCTCATTTGCACCCGCATCTGCCTGATCTCTTTGTGTAATTGCATCTGCCCTGATAGATTCAACCTTCTTAAGGATATTGTCTGTCTTATTTGCCTGATCGGAAGCTTTAACATGAACATCATTTACCATGGTGCTGATATCATTCATTCTGGTTACAACCTGTTGAAGAGAAGCTGAGATTTCTTCGGAAGCAGCTGACATTTCTTCCATAGTAGCCGATACATCATCGATTTCATCATTAGTATGGGTGATACTGCTTCCCACACTTTCGGATATTCTGCTGAGCTTGTCTGAATTGCTTCCCAGCATACTCATAACATCCTGAAGAACACCAACAAATTTATTTATTGATTCTCCGATTTCAGCAGATTCATCATTACTACGGATTGCTATACGATTTGTAAGGTCTCCGTTTCCGGAATTGATACTGTCTATTATTTCATTAATAGTCTTGTTAGTTTCTTTCAATGGCTTGATGATTGATAAGGTAACAAGGATTACTATTATTACACTTATAATAAGGGCGACTATCATTATATATAGAGCTGTGTTTCTGACTGTAGCTCTTGCTGAGTCGAAATCGGAGTCAGGCTGGCTTACGGAAACTACAAAGTTTTCGGTTTTATAGAATCCTGTATAGTTAAGGGATCCGTCATAAGGATCATTATAGGACTGATAGCCTATTTCTTTAGTCATTATTTCATTCCAGCCATCAGGATCAACTTCCGTCATGTTAAGTGTAAGGATTGAATCCACATCTGGAGCTGCAATAACAATTCCTTCGTGAGTTAAAAGCTTTACGTCATAATAGTCGTCTGCCACTACGTCATTGGACATAGTAGCAAGGTCTATGGAATTGTTAACTGAACCGATGAATTCGCCTGTTTCAGGATCTGTAATAGCATAGGCTATTACATAAACAGGATTACCTGTAACAGGAGATACATTTGTTCCAAAAAAGTATCCGTTTTTCTGACATTCAGTATAAAAAGCCTCCTCAGAAACATCATGCAAGGTAACATTTCCAAGACAATCAGCAAAACCGGTAGGTCCGACGGTTACAAATAAGTTCTCATAAAGATTATTGGAATCTGCCTGAAGCTGTGCCAGATATTCTGCAATGTCAGACTGGCCTTTGATGTAACCAAGCTCATTCTTATTGGAAGTCTCGCTACTGTATTTAGAAGCATAACTTATAATAGCTGAATTACTTGCCACGGCATGAGTTAACTGTTTTTGCGCAGCTACATAGGTTTCAAGGTTACCACCCTTTGCATAAGCCAGGTTAACCAGATTATCTTTACCCTTATCTACCAGAAGGGAAGAAGATTTGTTGGTAATAAGAACTGTAGTGGTTACCATCGAGATAACCAGAATTAATAGGGTCATTATAAGTATTTTGGCAGTAATACTTATCCGGAACTTTTTGTTTTGTGAACTCTTTTTAGTAGCTTTCGCCATGTGAAACCTCCTCATGATAAATCCGATGAAACACTATATTCTCAATGTGCCTCATATTCCCTAAACTTAAAAAATTATATAAATAAGTATACTCTTATGTAATAAACAAAATATAAAAATGCGATAAAAAGTTAGGAAAAAAGTGATAATGTCAAGAATTTTTTTCTATTTAAAAAAATGAAAAATATGTAGCGGTTTGCTATTATATATTTGTATGAGTATGCTTCTTTTTACGGAAAGTACGAATATAATTAATATTTCGACAAAACAGATGTAAGTAAAAACAATTGTGATTGAGGAAAAATGGAGAATATGCTTATGAAGGCTGCCGTTATTGGTGTAGGAAACATGGGAAGCAGATATGCTAAAATGCTTCAGGACAATCAGGTAGAAGGGCTGGAGCTTGCAGCTCTTACAAGGGTTAGAGGCAAATACAAGGATATGCTGCAAAAGTCCATAGACAAAGGAATTCCTGTTTACGAGAACTACGATTTACTTTTTGATGATGTAGAAAATGGAAAACTTAATATTGATGCAGTAATAATTGCCACACCTCATTATGTTCATGAAGAAATTGCAACAAGAGCTTTTAAGAACAGACTCCATGTCCTGTCTGATAAGCCTTCGGGAGTATACAGCAGACAGGCAAGGCTTATGGATGAAGCAGCGGATGAATCCGGTAAGGTTTTTTCAATGGTATTTAATCAAAGGACTCTTCCTGTCTATAAGAAGATAAAAGAGATTGTGGATTCAGGAAAATACGGCAGATTAAAGAGATTCAGCTGGGTGGTAACAGACTGGTACAGACCTGAAAAGTATTTTACTTCCAGCTCCTGGCATGCAACCTGGGATAAGGACGGCGGAGGTGTACTTCTTAATCAGTGCCCTCATAACCTGGACCTTTTACAGTGGATATGCGGTATGCCGGCATTTGTCCAGGGCTTTTGCAAGGAAGGTCACTTCCATAATATCGAAGTGGAGGATGATGTTACGGCATATATGGAGTGGGACAACGGTGCCACAGGTGTATTTATTACATCAACCGGCGATGCTCCGGGAATAAACAGACTTGAAATATCTCTGGAAGAGGCCATGATAGTATGCGAAAAGGGAGAGCTTAAAATAGGCGAGGTGTATCCTGAAATGCAGATGAAGGAAGCAGACTACAGGAATACCTCAGAAGAGTTTTTCAGAAAGATAAACGGTACCTGGGAAAACATAAGCCTTGAAAGTGAGGATGATCCTTACGGTAAGATTTTACAGGCATTTTCAGATGAATGCAGCGGAAAGGGTAAGTCCATTGCGCCGGGACAGGAAGGCAGAAAGAGTCTTCTTTTATCCAATGCCATATATATGTCCTCCTGGGAGAAAAAAATGGTAGAAATCCCCAAGCCCGGAAGCAAGGCGGAGCTTGAATTTGAAAAAGAATTTGAAAAGCTTTTGCAAGAGAAGATAGCTGATAAATAGGTTACATACTAAAAGAGTATTTATATAAAAAAATATAGATACTCTTTTTGAAAATAAATTCTATTGTTCGGGTTTACAAAAAGAGCAATTTTGTACAATACAATCATTTAAAATAAAATTATGTACAAGTTTGCGTATAACTGTAGTATAATTGGCTAGAGAAAAACTTATTATTGTTAGTATCGGAAACATATAGTGAGAGGCAAAAAATGTCAGGGCAAGGTGACACTATAATTTAAGGCAGGGGATTTCATGAAATACAGAAAAGACAAAAATGGGAATGACATATCTCAGCTGGGATATGGTTGCATGCGCTTTACCAAAAAGGGTACAGCAATTGACTATGAAAAGACAGAGAAGGAAATACTGCACGCTATCGATCAGGGAATAAATTATTTTGATACGGCTTATATTTATCCCGGCAGCGAAGAGTGCCTTGGACGAATACTTGATGAGAATAAATGCAGAGAGAAAGTCCATATTGCAACAAAGCTGCCTCAGTATCTGATGCGC
>JAILBM010000103.1 GCA_024680925.1 Butyrivibrio sp. | reverse complement strand
ATATTTATATAATTACTCAGGCGGATCTACTACTAGTGCTGCAAGTACTAATTTTTATTATTCTTATGTTGAAGCCTATGATGATTATTTTATATACTCAGATGCTACCAATATTTATATGCTTACTTTGGATGGAACAACAGAATTATTATATACTCTGACTTCTGATGAGCAGGCCAACGGATCCATTTTCGGCCTGGATCTGGTAGATGGAGTTATGTATTACTATGTTGGTTATTATTATAGAGATTACACACTATATGAATATGAGCTTACTATGCCGGCAAGCAGTAATGTAATTATAACGGCAACTGCAGGAACCGGAGGAAGTATTTCTCCATCCGGAGAAAGTGATTATACTTATGGCTCAGATGCAAGCTATACAATAACACCGAATACAGGATATGAGTTATCTGCTGTTACTGTAAATGGGACAAGTATAGATTTAAGCACTTTGACAGAATCTGGCAGTTCTTATATTTATACTTTTAGTAACATTACATCTGATTCAACTATAGTAGCCACATTTACAATATACACCTATGAAGTTTCTGTAAGTTATGATAGTAATGGAACTGCCTATATTGGAACGGAAGGAACCACTACAACCACTGTGAATTATAATGGCAGTATCACAATTTACTTTGTTCCTAATACCGGATATGAGCCTGATACTGTAACAGTAAACGATGTAGCAGTTTCATCTGATAATATAGTATGTTCTTCGGATGAACTTTATTATCTGACAATTACAAATATTACCGAAGAACAAGCAGTAACTGTTACTTTTAGCATTAAAACATATGATATTACAGCAACAGCAGGAGATAATGGTTCTATAACTCCGGCAGGAACTACAATATTAAATTATAGTGGCAGCCAGGAATATACTATTAAAGCTGACAGTGGATATATGATTGAAACCCTGACTGTAGATGATACAGCTGTAGAAGATTATGCCGGTCTTACTTCAGCTACATATACTTTTTCAGATATAGACTCAGACCATACAATTGCAGTAACTTTTACAGCCTTTGCTTATTATATTACTTACAGTGCAGGAGATGGCGGAACTATTACAGCTACGTTAAATGATGGAACGACAACATCTACATCACCTTTATCAGTAGATTCCGGTGATAGCATTACTTTTACTGTAACACCTGATTCTGACTATACTTTCAGCGCTCTTTATTTAGATGGAAATAAACTCTCATCTACAGATTATACAGTTTCTGATGGAATAGTAACTTATGAATTAACTGATATTACAGCGGCTCACACAGTAAATGCTGAATTTGAACAAACTACATTTACAATAACAGCTTCTGTAAATAACTCTGATGCAGGAACTATATCGCTTTCATCTGATAGTGAATCCTACATGACGGATACGGATAAGTATGTAATGAATTCCGATATAACCTTTGAGTTTACAGCAAATACCGGATATGAGCTTACATCCCTTACTATAGATGATGAGGAAGTGGCATATACAAGCAGTAGTTATACTTTCTCCTCTCTTTCTGCAGATCACACTATAGTAGCAAATTTCACAGTATCAGAGATTAGTAGCATAGCTCTGGACAAAACAGTCTACAGTATAGAACTTGGAGGAAGCAGTTCGTTTACAGCAGAGGCTTCCCTGAATCCGTCTGATGCATTAAATGTTTCTTATCGGTGGTATATAACTGATACAAGTGTTTCAGCATCTTATATAACATCAGGAGATACATCTACAGACAGTGACAATTTAACCTATTTAGAAGGTAATAATGAGGCAGTTATAAGTTATGCAGATGATGATGAAACAGATACACTTGTAATAACATCCAACAGTAAGTCAGTGGTTTGTACAGGTATTTCTTCAGGAACAGTGTATTTGACAGTAAAGGCTGTTCAGACAACCGATGATGATACAATAACTCTGTCTTGTACTGCTAATTTAAATATAACTCAGGAAACAGATATATATTCTGAAAGTGATACTACATCAAGTATTGTTATCAGTTCCGTTTCACCTGTCTATTACACAGGCAAAAAACACTATATTGCTCAGTCAGGTAAGAGTGAATCAAGTGGTTATGATTTAAACCTTACTGTTACTGATGATACATATACGCTTGTGTATGGAACCGACTATACGGTTAAATATGGTAAAAACACTAAAAATGTTTATGTGTCCGGAAATTCAGACTATATGGATAATGACCGGCCATATATAGAGATAGTTGGTAAGGGTAACTATGCAGGTATTGATTGTACAAGGTACTTTGATATCTATCCTGTAGACATTTCGGAAGCAACAGTATCCGGAATAAGCCATTTGTATCAGCTAAATTCAGGAAAAAGCCAGACTGTTACTACCAAGGTTAGTGCAGAGGGCCTGACACTTTCTAAAAATGATTATGAAATTTACGTTTATTATAATGACGGTGATTCTACAAGCTGGACTCAGGTAGTAGAGGGTGCAACACAGAAATTTAAGGTGTCAGGTGAAGGCTACTACTTTGTGGAAATTATAGCCAAGGGAAATTTTTCAGGTGGATATCCGTTGGATTACAGTGCTTCAGATTTGACATCGTCAATGACATTTTCAGATATAACAGCTACAGATTACCTATCTGACTGTCAGTTTATGATAGTTAATAAATCCGATGCATCTGCGCTTATAAATAATGCATCGGTAAGTATTAAGAAAAAAACAGTTACGCTTTCAGAAACTGACTCTGATGCTACAATTGATGATTTCAGAGCTATAACAGTTAAATCAAAGACTAAGACTACTCTGACAGAAGGAACTGATTATGAGCTTTCATTGGTTGATGCAAGCGGCAACACCTATGAAACTATAACTACTCCCGGAACTTACTATGTAAGAGTAACGGGTGCAGGAGATTATTCCGGTTATAAAGACGTTAAAGTAACTGTGAAGGGACAAAAGCTTGTAGCCAAAAACTTATATTTACAGGATGATTCTGGAAATACATATAAGTCAGGTTATTCATTTGATTATACAGGCAGCAGCAAAACTTTGACAGTTATTGATAAAACAGGTTCCATGAGTCTTGGAGAAGAATTCGAGGTTACTTCAGCAACAGAAACCTATCTTACAAGTAATGCATCATCAGGTAAATATACAGTAGTTGTAAGTGGCCTTGGAATATATGCATCAAGCTCTGTAAAACTTACATTTACAAGGAAAAAGACTAAACTGCAGTCGGCAGTTGACGACGGGTTAATATCCTTTGCTATAACAAGTTCCTCAGTTTCATATAATATAAACGGCGCTTATCCTACAGTTTCAATTACCATAGATGGTACAACTACGAGTTATGACCTTTCAGATGGCCTTACCCAGGGCGGATTTAAGTTTACCGTTACCGGAAATAAATCTCTTGGAACAGCCAAAGTGACAGCCGCCGCCATAAAAAATGACAGTGTAAGCGGCTCATATAGCGGCAAGGCATCGGTAGGCTCATTTACGATAGTAACGGCAACGGTAGATAGTCTTTCAGATATATCAGATGCCGGAAGTGGATCTACTGCATCAGAAGATGCAGGGAAGGTTTATTATGAGATAACTCCTGCAAAAAGTGGAAAAACTCCCACTATAAAGCTATATCAGTATGATGTTAAGGGTAATTCAAGAAAGGCTCTTACAAGTAACAAGGATTATGTCATTGACGTAGATGAAAACATAACAAGTTTCGTTGTTGAAGAGGGAAGTAAAGGAACCTATGATTTTAGCGATTTAGAATCCATAACCTTTACCGAAACAGTGACCTATGATAAGGCTTTAAAGATTAACTATATCAGTTATGATAGTTCATCTCAAACCCAGGCAACAGCTCTTTCAAATCTTGATATAAATTCAAAGGGTACAGCTTTTACAGGTTATGCAACCTACACAGGTTCCGCGATTCGTCCTGAGATAGAGTCTGTTAATGCTTCGATACCTTACAGTAATGGCACTATTCAATATGTTACATTGACTGATGATAACTGTACTTATACCTATAGTAACAATGTAAAAGCAGGAACTGCGACAGTAACTGTAAAAGCAACCTTCACAGATACAGAGGGTATTGTTTACTATGGCACTAAGACATATAAGTATAAAATCAAGTAAATAATAAAATTCAAAATCCCCACAGGATCAAAAATGACCTGTGGGGATTATTTTTATGGGCCATGGAACCTGGCACCTAGGTTCATTCGTTTTGAGTTATAGACTTTTTCTGAATCTTAAAGCTTACGGTCTTCATTCCGCCGTAGTCTCCTATACCACGGATAGTTACCTTTGCTGTACCTGCCTTTACGTTATTGCTGTAGGATACGATTTCATAATCAGATGATGTAAGAGTAGTGGTTGTCTTACCTGATTTCAAGGTTATTGTCATATCATCTTTATCAGGCTTGATCGACTGGCCTGTGTACTCAAAGGAATCGTTAAATGAAACCTTAGCCTTGGCAATATTGCATGATTTGTCATAAATCTGATATTCGGTAGTAATACTTCCAGTGTAGTTTGAATTATCCTTTGCTGTAATGGTTACAGTTACAGTGTCACCGGCATCGGGAACATCACTGGAGGATGAATAAGTAAAGGTCTTATCATAATCCTTCCCGGCCTGAAGCTTTTTGCCGTTTGTATCTGTAATGGTAACCTTTGTCTTCTTATAAGCATTGGACTTTTTGTTGTATTGAACATCCGTAGCCAGAACTGAAAGGTCTGAAAGGTCAGCTTGAACAATTGTAAATTCTTTTGAGCATTGTCCATTATAGCTTCCCTTACCCTTTATAGTAACTGTCGCTGTTCCTACATTCTTATTATTTTTATAAGAAACGGTATAATCCGTACCTTTGGTAAGTGTAGTGTCTGAGCAGACAACAGTAACATCAGGGGTTACATTGCCCTTTACATAAGTTTGGCTGTCACCACCTACCAAAGTTACTGTGGCATCCTCAATTGAAGTCTTAACATTAGACTTCACAATCTTATAGGTGACCTTCTTGGAACCGTAGTAATTACCCATACCTATAATAGTTACAGTAGCAGTACCTATTCCTGAATGATTGGCAATTGTGTAAGCATAATCAGTGCCTTCTTCAAGTGGCTCATCTACGCCCTTATAAGTAATAACAGGAACAATTTCGTCTGCAGAGGTACCTTCAGGATAGGTGTATTTCTTTTTTATGCCTGCAACCTTGGCAGAAGAGATATTATTGGCAGTCTCAGAAAGTGTAATTGTAGCTTCTGCAGTACCCTGGAAGTTACCTATACCTTCAAGAGTAACAGTATATTCTCCTGCATCCGCAAAAGAGGTTTCGCTGTCTTCTGTAAATACGAAATCCTTATTATATTTAAGTGCCTTTCCGTTATAGAGAAGTGTAGGAACAAGTGTCTGCTCCTTATTACCGTTCTTACTGCTCTTTACAAGTGCAGTAACATTATTTACTACAACATCCTCAGTTGTGTCATCAGTATTTTTAAGATTTTTTGCAACAATACTAAAGTTCTCGATCCACTTTGTTTTTGAAGTATTCTGATAGCTTCCCTTAAATGTAATGGTTATTGAAGGAGCCTTTGTATCAGTTGAAGAAGCAACCTTTGTATTATTGGCATACTTTAAACTATAGTCTTTATTCAATGTTAATAAGGATGTTCCGTAATATACCCTGATATCAGGCTTAATGGCAGTTCCTGTGTATACATAGCTGTCTTCAAGACCTGCAACCCAGATATCTGAACCATTTTTCACAGCTTCCGCATATTCATCCGCATCATTTTCGACAGCAACATCAGATGCAAGGATTGTAACAGTAATGGTTGTGGTTATATTTGAATCAGCGGCCGCTGTTGCAATAACCTTTGCTACTGTAGTAGTAGTTACCGTTCCTGCTGTGAGCTTAACACCGGTTTCAGTAGTTTCTGCAGTTAATACATCAGTAGAAACATCGTTTCCGTCTA
>JAILBM010000078.1 GCA_024680925.1 Butyrivibrio sp. | reverse complement strand
CATGGTAGATTTTGCCAAGTATGCGTTTAACAAGTCTCACGCGGCCTGCTACGGCATTATAGCGTATCAGACAGCATGGCTTATGTATCACTATCCAACAGAGTATTTCGCTGCAATTGAAACATCTGTAATAGGTAATGCAGATAAGCTCTCAGCGTATATGGGCTCAGCAAAAGGAAAGGGCATTAAAAATCTTCGTCCCGATATAAATTTATCAGGTTCAAGATTTTTACCTGAGAATGACAAGATCCGAATGGCTCTTTGTTCAGTAAGTGCCGTTTCTGATGACACTGCTTGTCTTATTGAAAAAGACAGACAGCAAAACGGTCCTTTCAAAGATACTGCAGATGCTTTTGACAGACTTGCAGCTTTGAAAATCGGCGCAGATGCAATTGAAAATCTTATCTATGCTGGAGCTTTTGATGAATTTGAAGGAACTAGAAAGCAGAAAGTTTCAGTTTGCAGAGATTATATTGATAACAGGAAGAAAGTTAATAAGGAAAATATAGAAGGTCAGATGTCATTATTTGATATAATGCCTTCAAAAGCTCCCAAGTTAACCTTTCCGAGTGTTGGAGAATATAGCGCAAGAGAAAAGCTTATCAAGGAAAAAGATGCAACCGGCATCTATATATCAGGACACCCTCTTGATAATGTATCAGAGCTTATAAGACTGCACACTAATATATCGTCAAGCCAGTTTAAAGAAGAGGATTCCTCTTATGATGTTCAAAATGGCGACAAAGTGCAGATTGTATGTCTTTTGACAGAAATTAAAAAGCATTATACTAAAAAGGGCGATGCCATGGCTTTTGTGACTGCAGAAGACCTTGACGGGGAATTCCCTGTTGTTCTTTTCCCGAAAGTTTATGAGGACCACAAAGACCTTAAGAATGATGATATTATCATCTTAAAAGGTCATGTATCAATTGATGACAGAGGCGTGTCTATTATAGCCGACAGTATTGAGGAAATATCCAAGATGCCTAAAAAACTCTGGATTAAATTTTCTTCAAGAGAAAGCTATAATGAATCAGAAAAAACACTTCTGGCTATGAAAAACGGTGGAAGAGACAACGTGGTGATCTATCTTGAAGATACAAAAGAAAGGTGGATCATTAAAAATTTTGGAGACATCGATGATGCCTTCAAGGAAAGGATAGAAACGTTATTTTCTCCAAGTAACGTAGCAATGACATGACAAAAACAAAGTTTCAGCAGATTCTCATAGATGAAGGTTTCACCACTATCTATGAGAAAGGCTACCCGGAGGTGATCACCTCTGATGAAACAACGTATAAACTTGCGGTCAAAGAAGTAAAAAAGATGGCCCAGACTTTTGGATACAATGAAAGTTTTGGAGTAAAGCTATCTGCAAAAACATCTGAAACTGTATGATTTTATCCGCCTCTTTAAGGGGCGGATTTTTTTGTTTCTGCAATACCGCTTCTTTTATCCTATTACATTGACATATAGGTTGCTATATGGTATAATTGGGCATAAAGGGGATTAAAGTTTTACATCCTATTTTGCGTCCTAGCAAAATCAACTGGTTGTAAAACTTATTGTTTCAGAAAGCGTAGTTGAAACGAGTTTTGTACCCTAGCAAAATTAACTGGTTGCAAAACTTCCTACAATAGAAGAGCTTGACCGAATTAGTTTTGTACCCTAGCAAAATTAACTGGTTGCAAAACCCCAAAGCTTAGTCTAAGTCTTCAATGACTACGTTACCTGCAAATGTATAGGCACCGTGGAATGTCTAGCCTAGTTCCACGCTCTGCGGTTGGTGATTAAACAGTTCTTGAGGGTAAGGAACAGTGTTGCCAACATTAAACTGCAGGATAACCTTGACGAAGGCTACCTTACCGCTTTTAGCGAGTTATTATTTTTTTAGAAAGGAGTATATGTAATGGTTTTTATTTTAAATGATAACAGACGTATTGGTTTTGTATCCTAGCAAAATCAACTGGTTGTAAAACAGAAGTTCTTCGGGAAGAGAGTTTCAACCCAGTTTTGCACCCTAGTAAAATCAACTGGTTGTAAAACAGAGCTGATAGGATCACGGCACTAACAGAGTTTTGCGCCCTAGTAAAATCAACTGGTTGCAAAACCCCAAAGCTTAGTCTAAGTCTTCAATGACTACGTTACCTGCAAATGTATAGGCACCGTGGAATGTTTAGCCTAGTTCCACGCTCTGCGGTTGGTGATTAAACAGTTCTTGAGGGTAAGGAACAGTGTTGCCAATATTAAACTGCAGGATAACCTTGACGAAGGCTACCTTACCACTCTACGGAGTGAGAATTTAATCTTTAAGAAAGGAGTGTATATAATGGTCTTTATTTTAAATAGTGACAAACGTATTGGTTTTATCCCCTAGCAAAATTAACTGGTTGTACAACGGTAACGTGTTTAAATGGATTAAAGATTCCAGTTTTGTACCCTAGTAAAATTAACTGGTTGTAAAACAAAGCTATATAAATCCAAGACGATCACCAGTTTTGTACCCTAGTAAAATTAACTGGTTGTAAAACTCAGAAAATATACAGAGACGACCCTGAATAGTTTTGTACCCTAGCAAAATCAACTGGTTGTAAAACCTCAAAGCTTAGTCTAAGTCTTTAATGACTACGTTACCTGCAAATACATAGGCACCTTGGAATGTTTAGCCTAGTTCCACGCTCTGCGGTTGGTGATTAAACAGTTCTTGAGGGTAAGGAACAGTGTTGCCAATATTAAACTGCAGGATAACCTTGACGAAGGCTACCTTACCGCATTTAGCGAGTTATTATTTTTAGAAAGGATTTACCTTATGGTTTATGTTTTAAATCAAGATGGGCAGCCTTTAATGCCTACGGAAAACCATGCGAAAGTTCGTGTTCTTCTGAAAGATGGCAAAGCCAAAGTTGTTAATAGGTGCCCATTCACCATTAAACTTTTATATTCTTGTGATAATGGTGTTCAGCCTATTTCTCTTGGTGTTGACGCTGGAAGCAAACACATTGGCGTATCCGCAACAACAGAAAGTAAAGTTCTTTATGAAGCTGATATTGAACTTAGGAATGATATCGTAGAACTGTTATCTACAAGACGTGAATCTCGCAGAACCAGACGCAATCGCAAGACACGTTATCGCAAGCCAAGATTTAATAACCGGGTTTCAACTAAAAAACAAGGCTGGCTTGCGCCTTCTATTAAGCACAAAGTTGAAACACATCTTACGGCCATAGATAAAGTTAACAAGATTCTTCCTATCTCTAGGACTATTGTTGAAGTTGCTTCATTTGATATTCAAAAAATCAAAAACCCGGATATCGAGGGAGTAGGTTATCAGCAGGGCGAACAGCTTGGCTTTTGGAACATTAGGGAATATGTTATGTATCGCGACGGTCATGTATGTCAGTGCTGTAAAGGTAAGTCGAAAGACAAAATACTTAATGTACATCATATTGAAAGCCGTAAGATTGGTGGCGATGCGCCGAACAACCTCATAACATTATGTGAAACCTGTCATACAGGCTATCACGAAGGGAAAATTAAACTTCCTGATAAGATTAAACGTGGTATGAAGTTTAAAGATGCTGCCTTTATGGGTATTATGCGTTGGGCCTTTTATAATAAGCTGAAAGAACTTTATCCTAACGTTAGTCTTACTTATGGTTATATCACGAAGAATGTCCGTATCAAAAACGGTTTGTCTGTTAAGGAAACTGAGCACGAGTCCGGTAAAAAGTTTTATCTTCTGAACCACGTGATAGACGCAAGATGCATCAGCGGAAACCCGAAAGCAGAATCAGACGGAGTTGTCTACTACCAAAAAAAGGTAAGACGTCATAACAGGCAGATACACAAGTTCACAACAAACAAGGGTGGAACTCGCAAGCTTAATCAATCTCCATATATAGTAAAAGGGTTTAGACTCTTCGATAAAGTTCAATATCAAGGAAAGTTGTATTTTATATTTGCGAGACGTTCAACTGGATTTTTTGATGTTAGGATGCTAGATGGAACAAAAGTTAATAAGGGAAGTTTATCTTTTAAAAAGCTGAAGCTTATAGAAACACGACAGAGTTTTCTAACAGAGCAAAGAAAGGTGACGGCTTAACCAATAGAGCGTTCCTCTCATGGTACTAAAAATAAATAACCCAGGAAAAGCTTATAGCCTTAACCATGGGAGGATGTACAAATGGAGGTTCTAAATTATGGAGTGGGAATACGATAAACGTCTTATAGCCTTTTGCTTAAAGACTGTTAGAAATATGAGACAATTAACACAGTAGCGTATCGCTGAAGCGGTAGGAAAAACAACAAACGCAATATCCAACTGGGAACTTGGAAATACTTCGCCTACAATAGAAGATTTTTGTATACTGTGCAAGCTTTATGACCTGACACCTGATCAGCTACTTGGAATAAGAAAAATAGAAGGATTTGATAAATACGTGAAAGAGCTTGCTAATAATAAAAAAACAATAGAAGAACTGGAAAAACAAAAACAGGAAATCGGTCAATGACCCATCACTAAAGTGACGGGCTTGTGCTCAATCCACTACATAGTGGTATCAAGTTCGATATTGACTAGCCTAAGTTCTTTAAGAACTACGTTACCTACAAATATATAGTCACCTACGGATGTAGTACCAAGTCTGTAGCTCTGAGGTATGCAATTAAAAGTCCTGTTGGGTAGGGACGGTGTTACATATATAAAACTGTAGGATAACATTGGCGATGGTACACTAACCATTCTACGGAGTGAGTATTTATTAAACAAATAACTAACAACAACACGCCCTGTTGTTTGTTTATATTAATATAACAACAATTAATTAATTTATTAATTAGGGGAAGGAAAAATCCAGTAATAATAAGGGTTTGAGAGGTGTTAATGTGAGCAAAAATGGAGTCCCACGTGAGTAAAAATGGAGTCTCAAGTGAGTAAAAATGGAGTCCCATGTGAGTAAAAATGGAGTTTGAAAATTTCTCTCATGTGAGCAAAAATGGAGCCTTATGTGAGTAAAAATGGAGTCCCATGTGAGCAAAAATGGAGTTTTTTAAATCCCAAAAATACTCACATTTAAAAGTTTTACCAAAAATAGATTAAATTTGGCAAATAGCCATAAAAGCTGATAAATAGAGGCTTTGTAAGAATTTTAAATAGAAAAAGATGTTTATGTGAGTATAAATGGAAGTTTTTTATCGTTCCGGGATATTATGCGTAAAAGCAAAATATCCCTCTTTTTGTGCGAAAATAAATTGTTATGTGAGTACAAATGACCATTTTTTATAAAAAATATCCTTAAAATCGCCGTGAAATACAATAAATGTGAGTAAAAAGGGAGCTAAAACACAGTTTTTATGCGAAAAAAGAAAGGAATAACAAACCTGAAAGCGCATGTTTTTGAGTTTATGTGAGTAAAAATGGAGCAAAAAGTAGTATTTATCTGCCTTTTAACCTTCAAATGTGAGTAAAAAGGGAGCTAAAAACAGAAAATTTGACAGAAAATTAAAACAATTCCGCCTTATAAGCCTTGAAATATAAGCCTTTTTTAAATATGTGAGTAAAAAGGGAGTTAACTTTTAGAATTAGCGTCCGATATAATTAGTACCTTACAAATGTGAGCAAAAAGGGATGACACGTGAGTAAAAAGGGAGTAATATTAAATATAGCGCAGTCCAAAAAGGAAAAATAAGAAATTATGAAGGATGTTCAAAAGAAAAAGAAACTCCTAAGAGAGCGTACATATAAAAAGTCGAACGAACTTATAAATGCCAAAGGCAGAACTACTTTATTATGCTTAAAACTATTTGCTATTGGAATGCAGAATATCAGGTTGGATGAACACAATCATGTAGTCGCTAAAATCTATTCCTCAGAACTTAAACTTCTATTTGATACTAAAGGAGGTTCTTTCTATACTCACATAGCAGAAGCCTGTGAAAAATCATCAAGCAGGTCTACGTTATTCGACTGGTCTATTCTTACCAAAGACAGCGAAAATGAATACTTAAGATATGTTCAGGTTATAACAGATGCAACATTTGAGGATGGTGTTCTTACCATAAGATATAATGATCTGTTAACAGATATATTATATGGCATAAAAAATGACTACACGCTGCTAAGTCTTTCTGAAACCATGATGTTTAAATCAATATATTCTTTAAGACTGTATGAGCTATTAAAATCAGCATATACAAAGGATGAGTCGTTCAATAAGACCAATGACACAAGAATATATGATTTTCATGTTCTGGATCTTAAATTTAGGCTTGGAATTCTTGTGGCTAATGAAAAGAAGGTAAGAGAAGAATTAAAAAAGGAAAATCCTGATTATCAGATGATCCAGCAGTATGTAGATGAAACGAATCAGAGTAAATGGAGTGATTTTAGGATATTTAACAGAGATGTAATCAAAAAATCCCTTAAAGAAATAAATCAAAAGGGTGATTATAATATCGAATATGAAGGCAAAAAGGGCGAAAAGAGAAAAGTTGTTATGCTCAGATTCTTTGTAACGCCAAAAACAGAATTAACTGATGTGGAGGATGCCGATATCGATGTTAAGGGAATCCCTCAGGTTGTTAAAGATAATATCATAGAAGAATTATATATTGAAATGAGAGATGACTTTAAACTCCACGAAGTCAGACAGTTATGCGAAGATGCAAATTACGACAAAGACAATATAATCAAAACCTATGAAATTTATAAAGAGACAGACAGCGTAGTAGTTCCTATAGCATGGATGAGAGCTGCGTTAAGAGACCAGTATGAAAAACCAATAAAAAAGAAAAAAGAGAAAAAGGAGAAAAAGGCTGATTTCGAGCAAAATACTTATGATTATGAACAACTTGAAATGGACCTTTTGAAAAACTGATAATGCGAGCAGGGAAAAATGCAAAATACATTCTGGACATAGCATATGACCGTCACATAATAGGTCTTGCAGAACTTGCAGGGCGAATGGGATGGGCCATATCTACTGCCAGCCACAAGATTAATAACCCGTCTAAGATGACACTTAAAGAAGCAAAAAGAATGTGCGAGCTTCTTGATATAACACTGGACGAACTTGCCAGTCTGTAGAAAACCAAATATCTGAATATGGTTCAAAAAGCAAAATCCTCTACCTGTAAATATATGCAGGCGGGGGATTTTTTATTGTTCTTTTTTGATACAAAACAGCGAAAAAGTAAGATTTTGGGCCGCTACTCAAATAAGTTTGTATTATTAAAAAAAATATTATATACTAATTAAGACGTAGGAGGGAATATGCGCAAAATTTTTAAAACATTAGTAATATCAACGATTATAACAACCTGTTTAACTGGATGCACCATTCCATCTACAGGTAACGAGACAATAGATAGCGTAGTCGAGACTGCTGCCGACATAGCATCAACTGGAGCATCAATACTTCAGG
>JAILBM010000045.1 GCA_024680925.1 Butyrivibrio sp. | reverse complement strand
AGACGGTGATTATGCCAAAACACAATATGAAGTTCTAAAAGAATATGATGGTTACAGCCTGATAAAACTTCTTTTACATACAGGAAGAACACATCAGATACGAGTCCATATGCAGTACATAGGGCATCCTTTACTTGGAGACTCCTTATATGGTAAATCCATAACCGACAATCATTTAATGACAAGATGTGCTCTTCACTCACACGTTACAGAAATATATCATCCTATAACAGGCCAAAAGCTTCTGTTTACAGCCCCTATTCCGGAAGATATAGAGTCACTTATAAACTAAAAACGCAAAAAGAAATCCGTATTAAGATATGTACACTAAAACATTTTTCATATCTAAATACGGATTCCTATTGTAATTATCTTCTTATAACTCATTTTTTATCTTTTATTTTTTCACTATTAAGTTTATAGCCTCTCACTACAGCATCTTTTCCAAATTCCTTTTGAATAAGATCCGTCATGGCATCCAGCTTTTTTTGCTTGTCACCGCTTATTACATTCTTAGTTTCTCCATGCTCTGAAGCAGAAATTGCAGAATTCATGGTATCAAAAAGTGACATCTGCCGGTACTTTCCATCATCAAGGTTAGAAGCTCCTACGCCAATAAGTCTTACGGAAGCATCCTTATAAAAAAGCCCCTCCGGTCCCTTCATAAGCTTATCCAGAAGCTGCATTGCCGTTTCATATATCATTTCTGAAGAATTGGTAGGATCAATGAGCCTGCTTTGTATGGAATGTCTCTTAAAATCTCCGGTCTTAACACTTACAGTAACTGTACCACCATAAACTCCATCCCGGCGCATTCTGGCAGATACCTTATCAGAAAGCCATCTGACTATATCCGGCACCTGGGTGTCATAATTTTCTATGGTTATATCATTAGAAATTGTGGTTTCATTAGAATAGCTTTTGGCATCCTCATATTCGTTATGAACTATGCTGCTTCCCATTCCGTTTGCACTGGCATAAATATATGCCCCGGCCTTATCTCCCAATATCTGTTTTAAGTAATTCTCATCTGTCTTTGCAGCATCTCCTATAGTCTTAATGCCAAGAGAAATAAGCCTTTGAGAAGTAGCCTTGCCACAGCCATAAAGCTCCGATATAGGTAGTGGCCACATCTTCTTTTCTATCTCATCAGGAAAAAGAGTATGTGTTTTATCAGGCTTAACAAAGTCACTGGCCATTTTAGCAAGAAGCTTATTATTTGATATTCCCACATTTACTGTAAAACCAAGAGTTTCTCTTATTTCTTTTCTGATCTTATCAGCAACACATAGTGGGAATTTATAGCCTTCTTTTTCCAAATCCTTATAAAGCATCTTAGTTCCTGTTATATCCATATAAGCTTCGTCTATTGAAACCTGCTGAATCAGTGGTGTGTACTTATTCAGAATATCAATAAAGGCATGGGAATATTCTCTGTAGGTCTGAAAATCAGATTCCACCAAAATAAGCTTTGGGCACAGCTGTAATGCTTTAACCACAGGCATAGCGGTCTGAATTCCATACTTTTTGGCAGGAATAGATTTGGCTGTTATAATGCCATGTCTTGTCTTAACATCACCGCCCACGGCTGAAGGCACTGTGCGAAGGTCCAGAGCATTTGGGTTTTGTTTTAATATTTTAACGGCACTCCAGGAAAGAAATGCTGAATTTACATCTACATGAAAAATTATTTTATCCATAACTACAGTATAGCAAATATTTTTGTTTTTTCATAAAAAAAGGACTGCTACCTGATTTAAGTAGCAGTCCTTGGCAAATTACCTTTATTCAGCGTCTTTATTTAATTCTATCATATCTATTCTCTTAACAACACCGATGTCTTCCAAAACACGTATCATACGATAAACGGTTGCCATACCTACGGTTTTGTCTAAAGCTACGACCTGATAGTAAATATCTTTACAGGAAGTAAAATCATTATTCATGATGACATCGACGATTAGCTTACGCTGCTTGGTAATTCGACAACCATTATTTTTGAGTTTGTCTATTACCTGTTCATTACTCATCTTCTGTCATCTCCTACATTCTTATGCAACAGTCTTTACAGTTTCACCTTTAACATCTTCATAAACGTTCTTGCGAACAAGACCGTATACAAGAAGTACGATAGCTGCTATTCCAAAGATTGTTCCGATTCCAAAAGAACCTGTAAACAATGAACCAACCTGATAGATGATCAAAGCAACGATATAAGCAAAAATGCACTGGTAAGCAATTGCAAATACTGTCCACTTTGTATTGTTCATTTCTCTCTTAATAGCACCGATTGCTGCAAAGCAAGGAGCACAAAGAAGGTTAAATGCAAGGAATGAATATCCTGCAAGAGATGCAAGTCCTTCAAAGTCAAGAACACCAAATACACCAACAACCTCTTCCTTAGCTACAAGACCCATGATAGTAGCAACTGTAGCTGCTGCATCTGCAAATCCAAGAGGAGCGAATATCCACTTAAGTCCATTACCGATAGCACCAAGAAGACTGTCTGAAAGCTCGAGATCCGGATTAAATCCAAATACACCTTCTGTCCATCCAAATACAGAACCTGCCCAGATGATTATTGAAGAAAGAAGGATTATTGTACCTGCTCTCTTAATGAATGACCATCCACGCTCCCAGGTTGTTCTAAGAATGCTGCCAACTGTTGGCCAGTGATATGCAGGAAGCTCCATAACGAATGGTGCAGGATCTCCGGCAAACATCTTAGTTTTCTTAAGCATTATACCTGAAACAATAATAGCTGCTATTCCAAGGAAGTATGCACTAGGTGCAACCCACCATGCATTTCCAAAAAGTGCTGCTGCAATAAGAGCAATAATAGGAAGCTTAGCACCACAAGGAATAAATGTGGTTGTCATGATTGTCATACGACGATCACGTTCACTTTCAATTGTACGGCTGGCCATAACACCCGGAACACCACATCCGCTACCGATAAGCATAGGGATGAAGGACTTACCTGAAAGACCAAACTTACGGAAAATTCTATCCATGATAAATGCTACACGAGCCATATATCCGCAGTACTCAAGGAATCCAAGGAACAGGAAGAGTACAAGCATCTGTGGTACGAAACCAAGTACAGCACCGCAACCTGCTACTATACCGTCAAGGATAAGGCTCTTAAGCCAGTCAGCACAACCAATGGCATCAAGTCCGCTCTCAACTATAACAGGGATACCAGGAACCCAAACACCATAATCTTCATTAGCAGGGAATTCTTCAGATTCAAGAACTTCATCTACTACTGAAATATCATAGCCTGTATCAGCAAGGGAGTCAGCATATGAACCATAAGCTTCCTCAAATGCACCAAAGTCTTCATCTGCAATTGCACCCTGAATATCTTCAGCGCCGATTACTCCGGCTTCAACAGCTGCATCAACTGTAGCTATAACATCATCTGTCCATGCATTCTCTGCAACAAAAGCTGTAACAGCTTCATCATAAGCGCTTCTGCCGTTACCAAACAGATACCAGCCATCTCCGAAGAGACCATCATTAGTCCAGTCTGTTACATATGTACCGATTGTAGTTACTGAAATATAGTAAACGATAATCATTACAACAGCAAAAATTGGAAGAGCCAATATTCTGTTTGTAACGATCTTATCGATCTTATCTGATGTTGTAAGTTCCTTAGGAGCTTTCTTAACAGAAGAAGAAACTGCACCGGTGATAAATTCATATCTTGCATTTGTAATAATGCTTTCTACATCATCATCATTGGCATTTTCAAGCTCTTCTCTTACCTTATTAAGTTCAGCTTCATCAGAAGATGAAAGTGTAAGCTTTTCAAGAACCTTGCTATCCTTTTCAAGAAGCTTTACAGCAAACCATCTACGCTGGTTGTCTGTGCAGGCACTCTTTGGAAGAATCTTATCAGCTGCAGCGATAGCATTCTCTGTAGCTTCATCAAACTTAACCTTTGTTTCCTTAGCCTTAGTCTTTGCAACAGCAACTGCCTTATCAATAAGCTTATCAAGACCTTCTGTTTTAAGAGCTGAAATCTCAACTACTTCACAGCCAAGCTTCTCACCAAGCTTTTTAGAATCAATTCTGTCGCCGTTTTTCTTAACAAGATCCATCATGTTAAGAGCAATAACTACAGGAATACCAAGCTCAAGAACCTGAGTTGTAAGATATAAGTTACGTTCAATATTTGTAGCATCCACAAGGTTAATGATAGCCTCAGGCTGCTCCTTAAGAATATAATCACGACTTACTACCTCTTCAAGAGTGTAAGGTGATAATGAATAAATTCCGGGAAGGTCAGTTATAATAACGTCTTTATGACCTTTTAAACGTCCTTCCTTCTTTTCTACTGTAACACCCGGCCAGTTACCAACGTACTGATTGGAACCTGTAAGGGCATTAAATAATGTTGTTTTTCCGCAGTTAGGGTTTCCTGCGAGTGCAATTTTAGTTGCCATTATTTTTTCCTCTTTTCTACTATAAGTAATGATTAAAATCAGTCTTCTATTTCTACGATACGAGCATCTTCTTTACGAAGAGACAGTTCATATCCGCGAACAGTAATCTCAACCGGATCTCCCAGTGGAGCAACTTTTCTGATGTAGAGCGTACTGCCCTTTGTGATTCCCATGTCCATAACTCTTCTCTTAAGAGCGGAATCCTCACCATTAAGCTTTTTGACCTTTACTGTCTCGCCAACCTGTGCATCATGAAGCGTTTTCATAAAGCTTCCTCCTTAAACCATAATTTTTTTAGCCATATCTGTATTAAGTGCTACTCTGGAATCTTTGATCTTAATGATCATATTGCCATTGTTGGAGCTTATGGCTGTAACCTCAGCCCCGTCCACGAATCCAAGATTTTCCAAAAAACGTCTTGTATCCTCTCTCCCGCCAACTTTTTTTACAGTGGCAGTTTCTCCATCATTAAGCATTGAAAGTGGCATCATATACCAATCCCTCCTTTCGTTTCCATAGCAGTGACTGCGATAAAGCTAATAAAACACACGAAAAAGCAGTTACCTACTGCTAACCATAACCAAGTATAATGAAATGGATAATGAAAGTCAATATCATTTTCATTTATAAATGACGATTTTTGATATTAATTTTATACTTTTTTTATACATTATTAAAAAAACAGCGGTTTCATAATTGAAATCCCGCTGTTTTTCGTTAATTAACTAACTTTAAAGCTTTAGTTATTAAATTTTCTGAAAGTAATTTATAAGTTATTTAAATTTATATTTCATATTAAAATTATTACCGTGGCAATTAACCTCTGCCACTGCTCCTGTTACTATAGGCATCTGTGGAGGAAGGTGACCTATATCCAGATCCATAATAACAGGCACGTTATATTCTGCAAGGATGTCCACCACCGCATGGTACTGATCAAGACCCAGAAAACCCTCATCAAAATGCATTGGTCTCCCAATAAGAAATCCTTTTACATAGGAAAACCATCCGCTGTTTTTCATCTGCCACAAAACCCTTCTGATACTCATAACATTCAGATCACAAGCTTCCAGGAAAAAAATGATGCCGTCCTCTTTGTACTTTTCACAAAATTCCTTTACTTTATCAAATTCTGTACCGCAAAGAACCTGCAGACAGTCCATACAACCACCTAGAAGTCTTCCTTCAAAGGCTACAGGATTTTTAACTTCCTCAGCTGATCTGATGGTAAAATCTTCCGATTCTTTGTTTTCACCGGGGATATAATACTTTATCTCCATTTTTTCCGTAAGGTTATAGGGTTCAAAAGGGTGCTCCTCATCACGAAGGCCTTCCTTTTCCCATAAATCATAATTATGAACACTATCAAGCTCTCCAGTAAGAAGCTTAAAGCAGTCATAAAGAGATTCATGCCACTTATTCATACCAAAGGTAGCTGCACAGGGACCGTAAATTGCTGCTGTGTCAGAAAGCGTGGCTGATAAAAATGTAAAATTGGTATTATCCGAAAATCCCATGTACCATTTGGGATTTGCCTTTGAAACAGCCTCAAAATCAATATATGGAACAACTTCACACATAAGCTCTCCGCCACCGCAGGATATGATCACATCACTTTCATCCGATAAATAGGCACTATTTAGCTCGTCGCCGCAGGCCTTTGGCTTATTACTAATACCGATACCTTTATCCAGTCTGCAATTAGGGCCAAGTACAGTTTTATAACCCATTTTGTCAAAGTTCTCAAGAGCTTTATCAAAAGCACTTTTATAGGGTTCTGTAGCACAACCAAAGGAAGGTGCCACAAAGCCTATAGTACCATTTTGCTCTAAGGGTTTTGGATATCTCATATGTCATTCTCCTTTTTCATTTTAATCATATTTATTATAACTTATTTTTCTTAAGGAAGATTAACATATATCCAAAATCCCTCTGATAAAGCATAAACCTATTACATAATACCAAGAACACTTTGCATCAAAAGACTTACTATAGTAATGCCAACCCAACAGCATGCACCTATTAAAAGCGGCTTTCCACCGGTCTTTATAAGCTTTATTACATTGCTGTTAAGGCCGATAGCTGCCATGGCCATTACTATAAAAAATTTACTAAGCTCCTTTAATGGTGTAAATACATCAGAAGATACTCCTGCCTTAAGGGCAATTGTAGTTATCAGGGACGCAATTACAAAATATACGATAAACATCGGAAATGCTCTCTTTAAACTAAACCCACCTGTAGCAGTGCCATCGTCCTTAGCATTTTTAGCTCTTATAAATGAAAGCACCAGAGTTATGGGGATAATTGCCAATGTACGGGTAAGCTTGACCGTAACTGCCTTATCCAGTGTCTGACTTCCAAGATTCCACATACTGTCCCAGGTTGCAGCCGTAGCTGTAACTGAAGAGGTATCATTTACCGCAGTTCCGGCAAAAATTCCAAAGGCTTCTCCGCTTGTTGTATCAAAACCTATAAGCTTTCCGAGAGCAGGGAAAAATAACGCTGCCAGAACGTTAAAAAAGAAAATAACAGATATAGCCTGTGCCACTTCATCATCATCCGCATCAACAACCGGAGCCGTTGCAGCTATGGCAGAGCCGCCACATATTGACGAACCCACACCTACAAGAACAGCCGTATTTCCCTTTACCTTTAAAAGCTTATGAAGTCCATATGCAATCAAAAGTGATGTAGAAATTGTACAAATTATAATGGGTAAAGACTGCTTACCTGTCTGAATTACAACCCCGAGATTCATTCCAAATCCAAGTAAAACCACAGCAGTCTGCAGAATGATCTTTGATGTGAATTTAATTCCCGGATCAGCCATTTTCTTATCATTCCAGAATAAAGCAATGATCATCCCCGCTATGATTGCTATTACTGCTCCTCCAACAATGGGGAACTGTTTTCCCAAAAACCATGAAGGAATCGCTATCCCCAAACATACTAAAAAGCCAATTGAATTTTTCTTAATAGATTCCATTGTTCTATCTCTCCTTTTTCTTATTTCCAAAGAAGATTATAGACAAGTCTTTTCCAAAGTTGAAATTATATATTATAATTTAACCATAAATATATTTTATGGTTTATGTGATTAACAATTTGAGCCAACCCTTCAAATACAATATTATATATATTCCTGTGACTTCAAACAGAAATCCGCACTTGCTGCGGGTTTCTGTAATTAACGTACAAGAATATATACTTTTTCATTCCTGCAATTTTTTTAATGAGGTGAATTTATGCTGGATTTTAGAATTGAAACCTTTCTTACTGTTTGTAAATATATGAACTACACCCATGCTGCACAAGCGCTTCATATCACACAACCTGCAGTCTCTCAGCACATTAAATATCTGGAGAATACCTATTCTGCAAAGCTCTTTATCCAGGATGGCAAAAAGCTTATTCTCACACCCTCGGGTAAGATTCTTTATGAAAAAATGAACCTTCTAAAAAATGACGAAATCAAACTAAAAAACTCCCTGTCTCAGGGAAGTCTTTTAACCAAAGACATTTCCTTTGGAGTTACCATGACCATAGGTGAATATGTTATTGCAGATCCCATCAGCCGCTTTTTAAAGCTTCATCCCGACAAAAATATCAAAATACATTTTGGCAACACGAAAGAACTATTAGAATCCTTGGAAAACGGAGATTACGATTTTGCCCTTGTTGAAGGCTATTTCCCCGAAGATAAATATGATTATTCCACTTACAAAACGGTAGACTTTATACCCGTTTGCTCAGCTTCTCACTATTTTTCCAAGAAACCTTTACTCCTGAAGGACCTGTTTAATGAACGGATAATCATAAGAGAACCGGGTTCCGGAACAAGAAATATTTTAGAGAAAAATCTCAGCCTCCAAAACTATGACATAAACAACTTCAAAAACTACATCCTGGTTGAAAATATGCATACCGTAATACAGCTTTTAAACCTGGATTGTGGCATATCATTTCTATATAAGGAAGCTGTCACCAAGGATCTTGAATCCGGAAAACTTGCAGAGATAAAACTAAAGGATTTTATCATGAAGCACGATTTTACCTTCATCTGGCAAAAAGATAGTATTTTTTCTGAAGAAATCAGAAAAATATGCACCGACATTTTTACTCTTTCTTAAATGCACATGCAAAAACAGATCTATTATCAAAAATCCTCCTTAAAAGATTAGGCATTTTACCTTATCTGTTAAGGAGGATCTTTATTTAAAAGTTATTAAAGTTCATTTCTAAATACAGCTACAGTATAAGCATCTTCTATCCTGCAAGCTTTGCCCTCTTCCATCCTTGGAAATTCCTGAAGATAGATTTTGTCATCCTCATGAAGGGCATTGATCTTGATCTTGCCTTCAAAAGAGTCTGTCAGACGCTTTCCCTCGTCACTGCTTATAAATCTCTTAAGACCGATTTCC
>JAILBM010000020.1 GCA_024680925.1 Butyrivibrio sp. | reverse complement strand
TATATTTCTATAAAAATCATTTTATAAATATACAAGACTTTATATTTTATGTGTATCCTGCCTGCCACTTACTATTTCTATGTTAAGCTTTCCTATTTCTTTATTAAGAAGATCTCTGAATGTGGGAGGCGAACTTAAATTAGCTGTTTGTCCTTTCTGTTTAAAGGACGATTGTATGATAGGATTTACCATATAATCATTGTCATTAATGTTTCTGCTACTAACAATATTAATCATACTATTTGCCCTCCTTGTCTTTTGATGTAGACTTCCTTATCTACAACTTGTAGCTTATACCTATAGTTTATATACTATATATTGTGGTTACAAGAAAGGGCATATAAAAATAATATAAAAAATATTTAAACTCTGATAAGATTTTTAGTTCTAATAATCAAATATTGTTTTTCGCATTTTCAAGTGCACTTATCACCTTGTCACAAAAACTGTCAAACTCCGGATCTTCTTCATATTCACTTTCATGCTCTAATACATAATTCAGAGAAATGCGAACTCCCTTATGAAATGGAATATATGTAGTCATCTGCGGCGATAGCTTTTTTAATTTACTGTTATCAAATACCACAGAAACCGATTTATCTCCCAAAAGACTGCCATAATAATCATATCCATAACTTTTGCCAACACTACTTAAAAAATCTGAAGACACATAATATGGTTTAAGCTCTACACCCAGTGCATCTGCAATTGTCCGGTATATCTGATTCCAGGTTAATATCTCATCACCCGTTATCTGAAATGCCTCGCCATAAGCATGTTTATTACCCATGAGCGCGATATATCCGATAGCAAAGTCTGTATTAAAAGTCAGTGCCCATAATGATGAGCCATCACCTTGAATTATCACAGGTTTTCCCTGTTGCATACGTTTAATTACCTGATAAAAGCCCTTATTACCATGAACTCCAAGAGGTATACTCCTCTCGTCATAAGTATGACTAGGTCTGACAATAGTAACCGGAAAGCCTTCTGTCCTGTATTTATTCATTAAAAAATCTTCGCAGGCAATTTTGTTTCTGGAATATTCCCAATATGGATTAGCCAAAGTTGTGCCCTCTGTAATAATGTAGCTAGCAGCAGGTTTATTATATGCGGATGCAGAACTGATGAAAATATATTGCTCTGTCTTATTTTTAAACAACCGATAATCTCTTTCTACAGCTTTTACATCAAATGCTATAAAGTCACTAATAACATCAAATTTCATACCTGAAATTTTTTCGGCTACATCATTTTCATCTGAAATATCAGCAATTATCTGATGAACCCCAGAAGGAACTTCACTTTTCCTGTTTCCTCTGTTTAGCAGATAAATTTCCCACATAGGGTCCTCAGCAAGTTTCTTCACTATTCCCATACTAATAGTACCGGTTCCTCCAATAAAAAGTGCCTTCATCTCTAATACCTCCTTAATTTATCATAGTTGTCTTATAAATATCGAAGTAAAATAAACCCATAAAGTCAGATACTTGCAAATTATATTTAAGTTATCTTTGCATACTAATAGCATATTTATGTGCTTTCCTGTATAGAAGCGGATTTAAAGTAATATAAAATGCATAGGCATTTATCAAAAATGCACCTATCCACGCGCTGATTTCAGCATATGCTGTAGCTGTAAACCCTATTTTCCCAATAAAAAATGAAATTGTAAAAATTCTCAAAAACATCTCCAGAATGCCTGAAATCATTGGAAGCATAGGTTTACCCATACCTTGTACACCATTTCTTACAACAAATAATGCATCGACAACAATAATTGCTATTCCACATCTTGGAAGGAACAAACAAACCAAATCTATCTGGTCTTTACCTGATAATAAAATGCTTCCCAACCATCCCGGAAAAAATATCATAAGCGAACCCAATAAAACATAAGAAACAAATGCAATTCCCAAACATACAAATAAACCTTCCCTTATTCTATTATATTTTCCGGCACCATAATTCTGACTTGTAAAAGCTGACATAGCATTACCGGCAGTAGCTGCCGGATTCATAAACAAATTAATATATTTACTGCAAGCCGCATAAGCCGCAGTGTATACAACTCCATAACCATTTACAAAATACTGAACAACCATACAACCTATAGCTGTAATTGAATTCATAAATGCCATAGGCAGCCCGTTTTTTAACAATTCAGCAAAAATACTTTTTTCATTTACAAAATCATCTTTACTTAGTTTAATATCAGAAATCTGCCTAAGTCTGTTAATACATATTATTGATGAAATTATCTGAGAGCAAATTGTTGCTACTGCAGCACCTTCTACCCCGGTATGCACCACAAATATAAAATAACTGTTTAAGCCTATATTCAATATTGATGAAACAACTATGGCTTTCAATGGGGTTCTACTGTCCCCTAAAGCTCTAAGAACAGCCCCCGTTATGTTATAACATATACCTGTTGCAAGCCCTCCAAATACTATATATCCATATTTTAAACTATCTTGCATTATTAATTGATCCGTTCTTAACAATTCCAATGCATAAGGTAAAAAAATAACGCTCAAAAGTGAAAGACCTACAGCAAGTATAGTTCCAAGTTCAAGAATCGCAGCCAATCTATGCCTAAGCTTTTCCAGATCTTTAGCGCCATAACTTTGTGCAATCAATACTCCAAATCCATTAGCAAGTCCAAAAGAAAATCCAACTATAAGAAAAAATAAAGATCCCATATTGCCAACTGCCGCAAGCGCATTGTCCCCTAACCCTTTACCTACAATCCAGGTGTCTGCGAAATTGTAAAACTGTTGAAGCATACTTGTCAGAAGTAATGGCCAATAAAAAGATAAAATTAATTTTAAAGTATTTCCTGATGTAAAATCTATTTCGTGCTTCTTATAAACAATTTTATTTTCTATCATAAGTCTTATATCACTTGCCTTTCACCAATAACATTTGATATTAATTG
>JAILBM010000441.1 GCA_024680925.1 Butyrivibrio sp. | reverse complement strand
TAATTGGGATAAAAGTATAGCAAATTCAGATTGAATTATTATATCCTGTGCTATTTCATCTTTTTCAATATTGTACATGTTTTTATCGACTAAATAGGCAATGTTTGCAAGAATCCTGTTATCAAGTTTATATACTTTATTACTTCTATCAATTAAGGCTTCATACAGATCGGTTTCTTCAGTAGAAAACTTGTTAAGATATGATTCTGAAAAATGTATTACTACTCTTTCGTAATCTACATTGGTATCTACATCTGTTTTATGAAGTGATTCAGGAGGAAATATAATCAGGTTCCCGGGTGTAAGATGAATTTTATGGCCATCAAAATAATAAACAGCGTTACCTTTGATAAAAATAAATATTTCAAAATATCCAATGTGTATATGGGGCTTATTACCAGAAAAGTCATTGGATATGGTATGAGAAAAGTTTAGAGCTCTCATTGGAAGTCGTTCTATAAAAAAATCATTATTACCTTCTCCAAAGTCAGATGTGATTTTGGGATTGTAATTACGTTGTTTTATATTATTTTTTGAAATTTCTTTTTCTCGCATATATTCTCCTGATACTTCAATTGCTATAGGCATTATAACTACAAAATGAAAAAAAAAATAAAATTAATTGTTCTGTTTGTATATGTATCTTTGCATAATATAACACAAATTTAGCACAAAAAGCCATAAAAAGTTATAAATTCTAAAATATAATATACATATCTTGATTGATTTGTTGGAGGACAAAGGGGGGAAATTTATGAATATGTCTGAAGATATCAAAAGCTGGGCATTGGAGATTGAGAAAAAGATTATCAATAAAATGCACCCGGTAATTCTTAGAAACAGAAATGTAATCCCATATACAACAGAAAATGGAAACTTTGTTGACCTTTCCAGTAAAGATATTAATTGGTGGACAAATGGATTTTGGGGAGGAATCCTCTGGCAGATGTTTGTCCTTACAGGAGAAGATATTTATAAAGAAGAAGCAGAGCTGGTTGAAAAAAAGCTGGATAAAGTGCTTATGGATTGGAATGGTCTTGACCATGACAATGGATTTAAATGGCTTCCTACAGCAGTAGCGCATTACAGAATTGATAGAAATGAAGAATCGTTAAACAGAGGTTTGCTTGCAGCAAATAATCTGGCAGGAAGATTTAATATAAAGGGCAATTACATCAGAGCCTGGAATAATTGGGGAGATGTAGACCGAAGAGGTATGGCAATAATTGATTGTATGATGAATTTGCCATTACTGTACTGGGCAAGTGATGTGACGGATGATCCAAGATTTAAACATATTGCTATGGAACATGCACAAATGGCCATGAAATATTTTGTCAGAGAAGACGGATCAGTAAATCACATTATAAGATTTGATCCAGAAGATGGAAAGTTTATTGAATCCATAGGAGGTCAGGGATATGGAGTAGGATCTTCATGGACTAGAGGGCAAAGTTGGGGAATATATGGATTTACATTAAGTTATATTCATACCGGTGAAAAGGCTTTCTTGAATACAGCTAAAAAAATAGCAGATTATTATATATCAAATATTCCTGAAGACGGACTAATACCTGTTGATTTCAGACAGCCAAAAGAGCCACATCTTGAAGATTCAACCTCTGCAGCAATAGCAGCTTGTGGGTTTATAGAATTGTATAAGGCATTATCCAAATCACAGGAAGCTTCTGAAAATGAGAAGTATATAAACTCGGCATATAAGTTGTTAAAGGTACTTTCAGAAAAAAGGTGTATATGGGATGAAAAAGTTGATAACATCCTTGAAAAATGTACAGCAGCTTATCATGATGAAAAACATGAATTTTCAATAATATATGGTGATTATTATTTCATAGAAGCTGTAATGAAAATAACAGGTAAAGAATTATTTATATGGTAATAACCTCATACAATAGAGGTTTTTATAAAAATCAGGTGTCAAGCCGGCATCGCATGTTTATGAAGGAGGATGAAATATGAAACTAAAAAAATTGGTATCTATACTGATGACTTCAGTAATGACAATTGGAGCACTTGTTGGTTGTGGATCAGGAACTGCTGAGACAACTACAGAAACTGCAACAGAAGAAAAAGCTGAAGAAACAACTGAAGAAACTGCTGATACAGAAGCAGCTGAGGAAACAACAGATACAGCTGCAGAAGCATCTGATGAAGAAGTTACTATTCGTGTAGCTCTTTGGGATTATTCAAATACTGAGTATTATAAGAAAATGTTTGATGCATTCTCAGCAGAATACCCTAATATTTCATACGAAGTAGTAGAGTTCCCGGCTGATGAATATCCAACAACAATTAAAACACAGCTTATGGGCGGTCAGAATTTTGATGTAGTATTCTTGAAAGATTTACCAACCTTAAGTGCTTTGATTTCAGGTGGACATCTAATGCCTCTTGACAGCTTTATGGAAGGTGATAGTGAGTTCAGTAAAGATAACTATAGTGGTCTTATTGAACAGCTTGGTGTGGATGATGTATCTTACGGTGTTCCGTTCAGAAAAGATAATAGTATGATCTTCTACAATAAAGATATATTTGATGCTGCAGGAGTTGCTTATCCAGAAGATGGAATGAGTATGGAAGATTATGAAGCATTGGCAGAGCAGCTTACAAGTGGTGAAGGCAATGACAAGATATATGGCGCACATGTTCATACATGGGCATCTAATGTATCTCAGTTTGCCCGCAGAGGTGAAGAATTTAACCAGTTAGATACTTCTACATATGAATCACTTATTCCTTATTATAAAGTTATTCTTGATATGCAGGATAAAGGATATGTACAAGACTTTGGCGCATTAAAATCTGGAAATGTTCACTACTCAGGTGTTATGTACAATCACCAGGCTGCTATGGTTCAGATGGGAAGCTGGTTTATCAATATGCTGGTAGAAAATGCTGACTTTAATTGGGGCGTATGTTCAATGCCAAGTGAAATTGGCCTGGTTAATGAAAAAGCTGTTGGTGGAATTACACCTGTAACAATAGGTGCTTATGCTGAACATCCTGAAGCAGCATGGACATTTATTAAATATGTTTGTGGTGAAGAAGGTGCTTCAGTTCTTGCAAGTTCTGGTATTGTTCCTGGATATAGTTCAGATGAGATAAATGCAATTTTCGATTCACTTCATGATACTAGCGAATATGCACCAGAAGGTCTTTCAAAATACATAAATATACCAACATACATTGTAGAGTTCCCAATGGCAGAAAATTCAGGTGATATCGATACAATCATCACAGAGGAACACAGTGCAATTATGACAAAAACTGTAACTCCTGAAGAGGGAATTCAGAATATGATTGATAGAGTAAATGCCTTACAGTAATTTTAGATTCTAATTTATAAATCAAAAGGCAGCCTTCGTGTTTGGGTTGTGAAGGCTGCCTTTTTTGGTGCAAACATAGCTAGAGTAAAGGAGGTCTGACATGGCCAATGAAAATATGAAAAGGAAAAAAGGAAAACTTGAGACAAAGAAAACTTTAATTGCTTATTCTTTTATTCTTCCTAATTTGGCAGGATTTTTTATTTTTACCTTTTTGCCTATTGTTTTCTCATTATTTTTAAGTTTTTGTGAATGGAAAGCAGGGAAAGATGGTTTAAAGTTTGTCGGACTGGAAAACTTTAAATATATGCTTACAAAAGATAAGAGCTTTTATATTTCACTTAAGAATACATTGTATTACACAGTGGTAACTGTTCCACTAACTTTGTTTATTGCATTAGGACTGGCTATGTTAATCAATAAACCGATTAAGGGAAAAGTATTTTTCAGATCAGTTTTGTTTTTCCCATATATAGCTTCATTAGTTGCAGTAGCGGTTGTATGGATGGCTTTATTCAATCCGGAAAGAGGACCTGTAAATGGACTTCTAATGAATCTCGGGATTGCAAACCCACCAAGATGGGCTGCATCTCAGACATGGGCTATGCCAACAATTATAGGACTAACTATATGGAAGGGCATGGGATACTACATGATAGTTTATCTTGCCGGATTACAGAGTGTTCCCAGTGAACTATATGAAGCGGCAGAACTTGATGGTGCAAATAGCTGGAATAAATTTTTACATGTTACATGGCCATGTCTTACTCCAACCACTTTCTTCGTACTTATGATGCTTGTTGTTGCTACATTTAAGTCATATGACATTATGTATATTACAACACAGGGTGGCCCGGGAGAGGCGACTAAGGTTTTGGCATATCATATTTTTAATAGTGCTTTTGTAAGTATGAAATTCGGTTATGCAAGTGCAATCTCTATGGTGCTCTTTGTAATTATAATTTTGCTTACTCTGTTCCAATTTAAGATGGAGAAGCGCTTTACAAATTATTAAGGAGGGACATTTAATGGAGAATAATGCATATAAAGAGAAATTAGGTAGTAAAATTTTTAGATATGTTATCTTGATATTTTTGGCAGTTTTAATGCTTATCCCATTTGTTTGGATGATTTCTTCATCTTTAAAGCTTGAAAAAGATGTTTTTGCATATCCTATACAATGGATACCAACTCAGCCTCAATGGAGCAATTATGTTGAGATTTGGGAAAAGGTACCACTTGTAACAGGATTCATTAATACTACAAAGTTGACCTTAATAGTTACATTTCTTCAGATTCTTACATCAACTTTTGCGGCATATGCATTTGCGAAGCTTCAATTTAAAGGAAGAAATCTAATCTTTATGCTTTATGTAATGACGATTTCAATTCCATGGCAGGTATATATGGTGCCACAGTATATTATGATGATGAAATTTCATCTCACAGATTCTCATCTTGGACTTATTCTGATGCATACATTTACAGCGACAGGAGTATTTTTGATCAGACAGTTTTATATGGGAATCCCTGATGAACTTCTTGAAGCGGCACGTATCGATGGATTAAATGAATATAGAATTTACAGTCAGATAATGCTTCCATTATCAAAACCGGCAATTGCTACTTTGTGTATAACATCATTTACATTTGAGTGGAATGACTTTATGGGACCATTGATTTACTTATCATCGGCAAATAAGAAAACACTTCAGATTATTTTACGTATGTTTAATACACAGTATTCTTCAAATTATGCATTGATCATGGCAGCAGCAACTGTAGCACTTATCCCGGTACTTATCCTGTTCGCATTTTTACAGAGATACTTTGTACAAGGTGTAGCATCTAGTGGAATTA
>JAILBM010000357.1 GCA_024680925.1 Butyrivibrio sp. | reverse complement strand
TTGATTTAGTGTGGGATGCAGGTTTTGATGATAATGCTTCTGGTAGAGCTACTATTAGTATTAATATGAGTGAAAATAAAGGAACTGCTCAAAGTGCTTTAAGTAGTGCTATATATGCTTTCAGTGGGGACTATAATGGAAGTTATTTAGTTAATAACTATTGGGCTAAAGGTTTAAGCAAATCTTATAATGAAGTTCACAACTGGGAATTTGGTGTAACAGCTAAACCTCTTGGAATTTTGGAATGCGACCAAAAGAGCTTACTTGATTATGCTATTCCAGAATATATGACAAAAGGTCCTGAAGCTACTGGTTATTGCTGTAATGAAAATCAATAATATGTTGTACAGCATATTATCGCAGAATTTTGCCTTAAATCTGCAATATTTTGCACTACAACATTTTATCGAAATTCACTCTGTCAATGGTTTCCAGGTAAAAAAATAGAGCCCGAAATGCGGACTCCTCTGTGATTATAGCTCTATATTCTCATTGCCATTACAATGTTTTCAATACATTCATACTTAATATTTTGTTGTACTGCAAAATATTGGAATATATACTGGAATTATGCTAGATTTTCTCAAATATAATGCAGTACAACATTTTATTGAAAAAAGCCCTTAGTATTAGTGAGGATATTTAAGGTCCACACTGAATATAACTTTTACAAGCAATGAATTAATACCTGCATTGAAGTTCAAAAAGCTAGTTATAATATTTTCAACAAACTCCTTTTTCACCTTATTAAATATTGAGCTTTCCTCATATGCAATCAATAAATAATGAGTCATAAAGTAAAATACAAATACGTGAGTCCAATCTAATCTATGGCGTCCTTCACGGGCAAAATCCAACGATGAGTACCAATCTTTTACCTCATCTCCAAATGCTATAGTCCCGTTTCTATCCTCAAGATATTCATAATATTTCTTTACATCATATTTGGCTTCCAGAATCTTAAGTGTTTGAGCCAAAAATCCCTTAAGTAACTGGTTATAATAATAAAATCCAGCATTTGCCATCACTGAAATATCTCCGTCCTTATATGCTATATCGGAGCATTCTGCGAATTGAGCATTGATACTTGCTATGCTTTTTATAAGAATATCTACAGCCTTTTTGTCGTCCTCATAAACTCCAATCTTCTTATATAATTCATTTATATCCTCAGCATACCAATCAGCCATAATCTCATAATTGAGCTTCTGTAATGCTAGAGCATACTTTAAACTAATAGCATCACCACATTCCTTATTTTTCTTTAATTCCTTCTTATAATCAACTTGTAAATTGTTATATAGAGTTAGGATTTCTTGGGGTACAGTTTGAAAACTCCCTGCCAAATCAAAAAACGGCTCATCATCGATAGTATGGTATGCAGCAAAGTACAAAAATGATTCAAAATAAAAAAATGGTTTCATTATTACAGCCTCCGTACCAATATTTTATTTTCAGTTACCAGTTAATCATATCATATCGGCATATATTTTTACACTATATTTCATTTATAGCAACGACAAATTTCAATAATATGTTCTTCAACAAACCATTGTAAAAATCCGCTAAAAATCCGCAATATATTGTCCTACAACATATTATTGACAAAATCTTTATTTTCAGGGCAATAAAATGTTGTACTACAAATTATTGACAAAAAATACTGTAACTTTAGCCAATAAAATGCAGTACAACAAAATATAGATTTTTTGACTACTTTCTGAAAAGAGAATCTATATCTATGTTCAAATAAAATGCTAATTGCAGTACTTTATATGTATCGGTGTTTTTTCCACTGATAACATATGAAAGCATTTCAGGACTCATTATATGACTAATTATTTCTTTTTCAGAATAGAACTTATTCATCTCTTCTAGCAGTTCTGACTGGTCGTATCTTTGCTTATAATTATCAAAAGGGCGGCTTTTCATTTTTTCATCGATACTAAACGTTCTTTTGTATGCCTTATAAACATACTGCTCAAATCTCAACTGATTTTCACTTGCTTCTTTCACCACATAGTTTTTTTCCCTTATTTCTTCCAAAGCTATAAAGCTTGTTTTTGT
>JAILBM010000407.1 GCA_024680925.1 Butyrivibrio sp. | reverse complement strand
TGTTCCATCCATTGTAAAAGATGTTGTCGCAACAGCACTTTCCAGATCAAGTTCCCTGAAATACTCTGTGGTACTTTCCATATTGCAATCGCCCATATAACTAAGGGTTAGTTTCCCCAGTGGTTGATATGGTTGCATGCTATAAGGAACGCCTGAAAAAGCTCTTTTTAACAGCCTTTCCGCCTTGCTGATATTCCCTTCTAACAATAATTTTCTTACAACGGGTAAATTCTTAAATGCTTCAGGATTATTCCTGTCTCTATATCCACCAAGCCATATAGAATCTTCATTCATCTGAATAATCTCTTTGGCCGTCCTGCCAAAGACCATTGCCCCCAACCTGCCATTACCAATAGGAAGTGCTTCGTTCCAGTTATCGGCCGGTTTATCGTAGTAAATTCTAGTACTGCTCCCCATAATTTACTTCCTTCTTATATTTTCACAGGCATAACTGCCTTATTTTCTTAATGTTACAACTGCATATAATACATTTCAATATTATTCCTATATGTATTTTAAACCTTCATTTTTTATAGATTTAGCTTTTAATCATTTGATGCTTAATGAGTTTTAGAAAATCACACCGCAGACGAACGCAAGCATTTCTGTCCGGATGCCTGAGGGGGCTGGGCGTCAAAAAGGGCTGCACAGCCCCTTTTGCGCTTTATAAGCAATTGCGTTTATGTAGTTTAAGGAAATATATGCCATTTTATTGCTTTACAGCAAATTCTTATACACCTGCCCATCTTTCATAACAAGGAATTAAAAAAACACTTCTTAGAATCTCTTCTAAAAAGTGCCCTTAAAAAGCTATATTTCCATATTAATAAAAGAATTATTGGTAATTATTGGGCATTATCAAGACCTATTTCTATGTCCTTTTCATGTCCTTTATAAACTTTACTTATTGCTATATAAATCACTTATAATTCATCCACAAATCTGTATCCTTTAGGAAGATAGAACCCCTGCTCCATTTCCGGAGTCATTGGATGCAGTTCTTCCTCTTCATTCCTGTAATCCAATGCCGTCTTATTTCTTAAAAAACCCTTATGACTATAAAAGCCTACTGCCCCCGGATGTGTATGAAGAAAAGGATTCAGTCCATTCTTTTGAATTTCCTCACCAAGGTTAACAACAACCTGCCATCCTATTCCATAACCCTGATAGTCAGGATCAACAGCTACATTCTGAATGTAAGCCTCCTGCGCTCCGTCTGTTATCGCTCTTGATACACCAACAAGCTTATCCCCATCATAGGCAAAAGAAACATACTCGCTGATATCAAAAAGATATTTTGTCCTATCAACCTTTTCCTTTGTGATTTCAAATTCAGTGTCGTTCTTTCTTCCAAAAGCTGTCCCAATTATCTTAGCAACTCTTTCGTAATCAATCCCTTCCCTTTCCAGAGAATACGCTATTTTGATTTTATCTTTACCCACTGCTTTTTTATGCTCCGGAAATGGGAGCGTATTTTTAAAGAACTCGTTCTCAAACCTGTAACCCAATGGTAAAAAGTATCCTCTTTGGTAATTCTTTTCATAACCATCAAAGCCCACATAAGTATAAGCAGTTTTGGTACGTTGAAATCCATTATCTTCAAATAGCCCAACATCACCAACTCTCGCATTAACAAAAATGTGCTGCCCTTTTAGCTGACTGACCAGTCTTTTAATGATATCTTTTTCAATTGTCCCCTCATATTCTTTTGAAACCGCAATGTCATAAATCACAGCCCATTCACCATCGGAGATTGCCCTGATAGCCCCAACGAGTTTTTGATCATCATAAGCAAAAACAAAGTTCTGACTATTAATAAAGGCCTTCTTTGTATGCTTTGCATTCTTTGCCTTGTCCGTACCGAATACTTGTCTTAAAAGCGTATTTAGTTCTGAATAATCAATATTATCGATACTTTCTCTATATGTAATACTCATGGCCATTACCTTAGTTCTTAAGTTTGCCTTTTAAAGGATTTATTGCCGGATCTGTTGATAACTCAAATCTCCAGTTTGCTCTTACACTTTGATCTTTAGAATTCCATTGTGACTGTGAAATCTCAGTCTGATAATCTTCTGCACTCTCACCTTCTGGATGTCTTAAGTAAATGTTGTCAGGGTCAGATGAAAAGCGCTTTCTTGAGCCATCTGAATAGAGCCATTTATCGAAATCACGACTTGCTATCTTGGCAAGATAATTTGGACCGAACGGAGGAATTTCCTGCTTTTTAGGAAGATTGGTATATCTCTTAAACTCCGGAATATTGTATAGTTCTTTTACATATTCCCAAATGTTCTTATAGGCTGATATACGCTTCTTCTGTGGACCTACAAATACATAGAAGTCTGTTTCCCATTTAATAAGAGTTACATATGCTCTGATATCAGAATCAGTAATGTAGTCTCCAAATAAAAATCTGTTTGTTGCAAGACGCTCATCCAATTTTTCTAATGCTGCATGGAAATCATCCTGAGACTCATCATATATTTCAGGAACATTTGTAAAAGCCTGGCGATAATGACCATTGTTCACATGAGGAAATAACCAGTCATTGAATTCATCTATTTCTTTTCTGAATTTAACAGGATATAGATCTGGAGCATCTACAGGCTGAAATTTTCTAAAAGCCACCTCTATATAATTGGTCAGTCTATGGTAATCACTGGAAACAGCCTTTTTTTCTTTAATGTCTGCAAAAGTCGGTGTTGTTGCTCTTCCTGTATAATTTTCATCTGCATTTTTATAAAGCTGCGATAAGAAGTATACTCCGGTATTGGGATCTTTATAATCTGCCTCGTTAGGGAAGCCCCAGCCATATATATTGGTCTCTCCAGCATGTCCCACTGTGTAATCTCTTATTACATCCTGTAGCCCTAAAATATCTCTGGCAATTACAGGTCTGTTTGACCAATTACAACCTGGTGACCAATAAATAATATACTTGTCCTTTTGAGCCTCATCTGCAGTAATAGGTTTTGTAAAATAATTTGGTTGTCTTACAAAAGCACCCCTTTCATCCTGCTCAGAAACGGTTTCTCTACCTCTTGGTTTTACTCCTGCAATACCTGCAAAATAGGTTGCAAGATTATCAGTATACTCCGCTTTATTATTAGCAGCCTTTTGGGTTTCCACTTTTGCTCTATGTTCCGCTAATCCGCATGCATTAGCCATTGTTTTTCCCTCCATCTTGTCAGTTATTTTTCAGTAATCCTTTTAACGGATTTATCGCTGGGTCTGTTGATAAAACAAAGTTTTTGTCAGCCCTTACTTCATTTCTTTTATCATTCCACTTGGTAGTAGAAATCTCGCTCTGATAATCTTCTATGCTTTCATCCTCATGATGCTTTAAAAAGATATTATCCGGATCATCCGAATTTGCCTTTCTTGAGCCATCGCTTTTAAAATATTCTTCCCAGTCGATAGTAGTTGCAACTCTGCTTAAATAATTCTGCCCAAACACTAATACGTTTGGCTTATCATCCTTTCCGGGAAGATAAGGGAGGGTATTGTTTTTAAATGCAGGAATCTGGAAAAGTTCCTTTACATATTCCCATACATTCTTATACTCTCTGATTCTCTTTTTCTGAGGTCCAACAAGAAGATATCCGCCTGCCTCCCACTTCACTAAAGATACGAACGCTCTTATATCTGAATCGGTTACATAATCTCCAAATATAAATCTGTTAGTAGACAAACGCTCATCTAATTTTTCCAAAGCAGCATGAAAAGCATCATGTCCATCCTTATAGCCTTCAGGTGATTTTGAAAATGCCATTCTGTAATGACCATCGTTAATATTAGGAAATAGCCAGTCATTAAACTCATCAATTTCTTTTCGATACTTCTTAGGATATAAATCCGGAGCATCTTTAGGCTGCAGTTTTCTGAATTGTACTTCAAGATAATTAGTCAATCTGTGATAATCATTATTAAGTGCTTTCTTTTCTACATAATCCGCAAATGTTGGTGTAGTTGCTCTTCCGGAAAAAGATGGATCTGCATTGGTGTATAGATCAGACAAAAAATAAACTCCTGTGTTGGGATCTTTAAAATCCTCTTCATCGCCAAATCCCCATCCATACTTGTTGCTTTTGCCTGTAGGTCCTACGATATAATCTTTTATCTCATCATGCAATCCAAGCAGATCTCTTGCAATAACAGGACGATTCGACCAGTTGCAGCCTGGATTCCAATAAATTATGTAACGCTTTTCTTTAACCTTGTTTTGGCCTTCGCCATCTCCAAAAGCAGTTGTGAGGTAATTTGCCTGTCTTACCCAAAATCCTTTCTCGTCAACTTCAATGTTTGACCATCCAGCTCGAGGCTTAGTGCCATTTTGTTTTGCAAAATATTCCGCCAGTTCATCTGTATATTCTATGTTTGCCATTGCACTATTCTCCTGTTCACTCATTTTTAAGTAATCCCTTTAAAGGATTGATCGATGCATCTACAGACAGCTTATAATTCTTATCTGCGCGAATTTCTTTTCTTGGGTCATTCCAAATAGTCTCAGAAATACTACTCTGATAGTCATCTACTGTTTCGTCCTTTGGATGTCTTAGATATATATTCTCAGGATCAGACGACAAGGCTTTTCTTGAGCCATCTGAGAACAATTCCTTGTCCCAGTCAATGTAAGCAGCTATCCTTGTAATATAATTCCCGAAGCCTTCCAATGCATCATGGTTACTCTCATCAGGATGAGGAATATTAGTGTAACGTTTAAATTCCGGTATGTTATAAAGCTCTTTTATATATCCCCACACATTTTTATATTCGGTAATTCTCTTTTTCTGAGGTCCTGCAAATACGTAGAAATCTGTTTCCCACTTTATAAGAGATACATAAACTCTGATATCAGAATCTGTAATGTAGTCACCAAATAAAAACCTATTTGTTGAAAGGCGTTCATCAAGCTTTTCAAGCCCCTCTGAAAAGGCTTTTTGCCCATCTTCGTATGCTTCTACTGATCTTGCAAATGCCTGTCTATAATGTCCGTCATTTATATTGGGGAATAACCAGTCATTGAACTCATCTATTTCTTTACGATACTTTTTAGGATAGAGATCAGGAGCATCTAATGGCTGATATTTTCTGAACTGTACCTCAAAATAATTGGTCATTCTATGATAGTCATTATTAACTGCTCGTCTTTCTTTATAGTCTGCAAGAGTAGGTGTAGTTGCTCTTCCCTCAAAGTCTGGATCCGTGTTCAAGTACAGATCTGATAGAAAATATACTCCCGTATTAGGATCTTTAAAGTCAGGTTCATTAGGAAATCCCCAACCATAAGGTCCCGGCGTATGCTCGACTTTGTAATCTTTTATAACATCATGCAGTCCGAGAATATCTCTGACAATCACAGGTCTATTTGACCAGTTACAGCCACTCGCCCAATAAATGATATATCTATCCTTGTCAGGCTTAAGATCAGTTTCATTCTCCCCAAAGGGAGTAATAAGTGAATTCTTTTGTCGAATCCAAAAACCTTTTTCATCAATCTCATCTTTGATGATTGGACGCTTTTTCGAATTGCTAATCTTACCAAAATACTCAGCTAACTGCTCAGTGTATTCTATCTTGTTCAGTGCCTTCCTCTCTTCTTCCACCTTCTTACGGTGTGCTTCAAGGCCACATGCTATTACTTCTGCCATAATGAATTCCTCGCTTTCTCCAGCATTAAATTACATATTCAGGATCTGTAAGTACGCTCATCTTCCTAAAGAACTGGATTGTCCTGTCATTCTTTGGATGTTCAAACACTTCACTAGGAGTTCCATCCTCAACAATATGCCCACCATCAAGGAAAATTACACGATTGGAAACCTTTCTGATAAAATTCATTTCATGTGATACCAAAAGCATTGTATATCCTTGCTCTGCAATACTCTTTATTACAGTAAGAACCTCGCTGATAAGCTCAGGATCAAGGGCAGAGGTTGGTTCATCCAGCAATATAAGATCAGGTCTCATAGCTAATGTACGGGCAATTGCCACTCTCTGCTGCTGACCACCAGAAAGGTGTTTAGGATAATGATTTCTCCATTCAGCAAGTCCAACTTCCTTAAGAGCTTCGATGGCAAGTTCTTCAGCTTCTTTCCTGCTCTTCTTCTGAACAGTGATAAGACCTTCCATAACATTTTCCAAAGCTGTTTCATGTTCAAAAAGATTAAATCTTTGAAACACCATTCCGGTTCTGCTTCTTAGTTCAAATGCTTTTTTCTTATCACTTCCCTTCAAAGGTAAATCTACGGAAATATCATTTATTGTTATTCTTCCATGTTCAGGTTTTTCAAGTAAGTTGATGGAACGAAGCAATGTGGATTTTCCTGTTCCGGAAGGTCCAATTATTCCTATCACATTTCCTTTTTCTATTTCTAAATCAATGCCATCCAAAACAACATTATCTTCATATTTTTTTGACAATCCTTCAATTTTCAGCATCTAATCACCTATCCTATTGTTTACTTGCATAACTCCGGTGCCTGATCCGGTATTCTAATCTCTGCTTCAACTCTCTTTTGTATCCTTTCAAGGACAAAAGTAATAATCCAATATATAATTGCCAGTGCTACATAGCCTTCCAGGTATCTGTAATCTCTGCCTGAAATAATGGAATTCTCGTAAGTAAGCTCCACCACTCCGCAGGCGGAAGCCAGAGATGTTCCCTTTATAAGTCCGATGAATGAATTGATAAGCCCGGGAACCGCTATTTCTAATGCCGATGGAATAATTACCCTTCTGAGGATTTGTGAATATCTCATTCCCATTGCTGTGGCGGCCTCGATTTCACCTCTGTCCACCGCCTGAATAGCTGCCCTGATTGTCTCAGAGGTAAAAGCTGACTCATATATTCCCAAAGCAACAAATGCATATACAATTCCCGGTACAGTAGTCAAATTTGCATTTGGATTTATCAATCTTAGTATCATGGGAACTCCATAATATGCTATATATAGCTGGATGATCATAGGCGTTCCCCTGATAATAGATAGATACGCAACTGCTATCTGGCTTAATACATTTATTTTTTTCACTCTAATAATGGCAACCAATAATCCTAATAGTAGAGCAATGATCATTGAAACAATCGATAGTTCCAGGGTTATTGGCAGGTATGCCAATAGTTTAGGTATTCTTTCAAATACAAGTCTTACATTGAAGAAATCTGAAAATTTAAATGTCATTTGACTTACGCTCCACAAAAATGTTAATTGAGATATTCAAAATCGCTCTCATCCGGAACGACACTTGTTGTTGATCCAATGTATTTATCAGAAAGCTCTTGCAATGTTCCATTATCATAAAGTTCTTTGATACCTTCAGAGAAAAGCTTCTGATACTCCTTGGCATTAGGCGAATTCTTTCCAAATAAAAGATGAGAAGTAGTGTGTTCGGTAATATTTGCAGTTTCTTCATTGGAAAGAGATGTCTGCTCAAGGCCTTCAAATAATTCAGGATATGAAGCTGCATATTCAGCCCATACCGGGTCATCTCCTATGGCTGCAAATCCGCCAGCTGCAATCTTTTGAAGCTGAGCTGTTATGTCCTCAGATGTGTATTCGATAATAATCTGCTTGTCAGGGTTATTCTCATTCCATCTCTCTACAGCATTTGTTGTGTTTCCACCTGCTGAACCAAGTACAGCAATCCCTGATTCTGAAAGTGCTTCAAATGAATCAATTGGCTGTCCTTTAGCAGATACAATTGAGTATCTCGCTTTTGTATATGGATATGAGAAGTAATAACTCTCAGCTCGATCTTCGTTATAGCTCCAATTGTTAACAGAGAAATCAACAAGTCCCTGTTGTGCATCAACTAGTGCGCTAGTACTTGTTTTAAAATCAAGCTCATAGTCTTTAAATGAATCAAGTTCAAAAAGAGCATTAAGCACAGCAATATCATATCCGTCAAAAGAACCATCGTCATTTGTGATAATAAATGGAGCAGGCCCGCCCATGGTTGAAGCTGTAATAACTATTTTTTCTTTTTCTTCTGAAGTATTTGCATCTGCAGTGTCTTCTGTCTGCTGTGATGTATCAGCCGTCTGTGTTGTTCCAGAAGCGCTTGCTGAATCTGCTGCTCCGCAACCTGCAAGGCTTAAAAATGTAAGTCCCAGGACTGATACTGTTGCTACAAAATTCTTTAACTGTTTTTTCATAGTGTTTCTCCTCCATTTGTTTTAATTGTTTTGTTTTTGTTGTTTGCTATTATGCTTTACTGCATTGCTGTTGTAAAACACACAAAATTTATCGCCAGGTATAAGATTTTTTTATACAGTTGATCTTCCAAGCTCTATAGCCAGCTCTGCCACCTTATAAAGATCATCTATGGTTGTGTATTCTGAGGTGGTGTGTACATCCTGCATTGCGCTTGCTACAACGATTCCTTCAATTTCATGCTGCGCAAAGTGATTGTGATCGCTTCCTCCATAGGTCTCGATCAGCTCACCTTCTTTTGAAAAGATCTTTAAACAAGCAGCTTCAAACCTCTTTACTGCCTCTGAGTCCTTTGAAGTTCTATAGCTTTTTATCTGGATGGTGGATTCAAATGCCGCTTCTCCTCCATACTTTTTAGCTACGTTATCAAATATTTCTTTTACATGTTTTTCCTGATCCAAAGCCTTATCATGTTCAAGGCTTCTTATTTCTCCTGTTATTTCCACGTAATCAGGGACACTGTTTCTTTGGGTTCCGCCTTGAATAGTTCCGATATTAAGGGTTGTATCTTCTGACACCCATCCATTTTTAAGCCTTGAAATAGCCTCAGAAGCTATTGCTATCGCATGGATTCCATCCTCCGGACAAAAGCCGGCATGTGCGCTTTTTCCTCTTATCTGTATGGTAAAAGAAATAATTGTTGGAGCTGCAATAGCTGCTCTTCCTAACGATCCGCTAAGGTCAAGCACAAAGGCAGCCCTGGCTTTTATCTGCGTATAATCAAAGACTCTGCTTCCCTGCCCATAGGGTTCCTCTGCAATCGGAAAAATGATTTCCAGTTCAGGATGAGGAATACTGTCCTCTTTGTAGACTCTAAGCATCTCGAGTATGGCCACTATTCCGCCAATATCGTCAGCTCCAAGCACCGTTGTTCCGTCAGAGGTTATTCGTCCATCCTCCTGCACTATAGCTCTTTTACCATTTCCAGGTTTTACCGTATCCATATGTGCTGAAAATAATAATGGTTTTCCAGATCCTGTTGCAGGGGTTCTTGCAAAGATGTTTCCAGCATTATAAGAATTCTTTTCAATGACTGCTTCATTTGATAAAATTTCATACGCCCTATCCTCCTGTGCTTCAATTCCAATTCTTCCCAGTTCATCAATAAGATAATCTGCTATCTTTCTTTCGTGATAGGATTCAGAATCAAATGAAACCAGTTTTATAAATTCATTTAATATTCTGTCTTTATTTGCCGGCATCTCATTACTTCCTCCATTCTTCGTCCTTTGATTGATTGCTATTATCTGTTATCAGACCTTGTTTTGTAAAATACGGATAACTTATCGGTAGATATAAGTTTTTTATATTGTCATGAGCATAAAAAAGGACTGTCGCTCTGGATTTTAGTGCGACAGCCCCAATTTCATCATCTTATTCACTTATTACATATACCACAATATACA
>JAILBM010000386.1 GCA_024680925.1 Butyrivibrio sp. | reverse complement strand
AATTATATAGATTTAGGAATTATATAAATTATTTTGTAGATATAACTAATGTGTTTATTGATATTTATTTTATATGTGCCTATATATAAATGTTTATTTTTCAATCTGCATTACTAATATAAATATCTCTCTATCTTTCTATTTATAGCTGAAATGCCTAGAGGATGTTCAGAAGTTTCAAAACTCATTATAAAATCTTCACCCAGTTTGTATCCGTTTTCTTCATACATTTCTATTCTGTACATTGCATCATCTAAATATCTCTCATTATCCATCATTCCAAAATGTTCCCATATCATCTCTTTTCTGCGCCTTACATTCAATACTGTAAAATCCGGATATGCTATTCCTTTATGATAACCTCTTAATTCAATAGGGCACTCATATCTATATGGTATGCCCATCTTAAATAATGTATTGGCAATAATTATTTCTGATTTAGAACGAACCTTTTCGCCTTTGTCTGTAATAAAATCGGTTTCTGTTTCAATTAGTTTTCCTTCATATTCAAAATTTTCCCATCTTTTTACATATTCTTCATCTGTTAACGTTATAGGATCCAACAATAACTGTCTTTTCTTGCTACATTTCTGATATACTGCTTCACATTTTGTAAAATTGTATGATTTTTCAAATCTATTAATAGCTTGAATTTCCTTTTCCGCTGATGTTTTTACTGCAATCAGATAATCCTTTTGAGCTATTTCTTTTGCTTTTATTTCATCCTGCCTTTTAATATAAGAACCTATCCTATCCCCTTTCTTAAGTTTTATGTAATATTGATCTTTCCCATGATTTTCTATTATTCTGATATGACCCTCAGGATATTTTTTTATAGTTTTATCACAGTATTTTATTACTTTTTCTAAATATATCCTTCTTTCGTCAATATTATTACTAATTCTGTCTGACAATACTTGTAACATTACTTCTCTCTTTCTTATTTTATTGATTTTGCTTTATTATATTTATTACTTTTATTATCTCTTACATTGGTCTTAACTCCTTTTTCACCATAGTAACTGTAATTTCCAGCCCACTAGCTTTCCTGCCTTCTCTTTTTTACAGTATCCTTCTCCTCTTCCCACCATTAGTATCTGTAATTTCCAGCCCAATGGCTTTCCTGCCTTCTCTTTTTTACAGTATCCACCTCCGCTTTTTCACCGTAGTATCTGTAATTTCCAGCCCAATGGCTTTCCTGCCTTCTCTTTTTTACAGTATCCACCTCCGCTTTTTTCACCATAGTAACTGTTATTTCCGGCCCCTAGACTTTCCTGCCTTCTCTTTTTTACAGTATCCACCTTCGCTTTTTCACCTTAGTAACTGTAATTTCCATCCCCACTGGCTTTCCTGCCTTCTCTTTTTTACAGTATCCTTCTCCTCTTCCCACCATTAGTATCTGTAATTCACCCATTAATACTGACGTTAATACTGAAAAAACTAACAATAATATACAAATTTCACCAAAATAATTTACAGATCACACTGACTCAATATCATCACCCACCATTTACTTAATTCTTAGTCCCATCAGATTTCTATACCATCTCCGAATCCAAATAAAATAACCTCTTCCCTCAAACAGCAACAACAAAATAAACCTTCACTATTCCAAAAAACTTCATTCTAATCTTGTCAGGAAATCATTTTGCAAAAGAAAGCTTCGCAAAAACAAAAGAATAAATCAAAATCCAATAAAAAACTACAAACCGTGAAAAAACTCAAACCAATAAAAAAAATTCAAACCCATGAAAAATTCAAACCCATAAAAAAACTACAAACCCATAAAAAAACTTAAACCCATGAAAAATTCAAACCCATGAAAAAACTCAAACCAATAAAAAAAACTCAAACCCATGAAAAACTCAAACCAATAAAAAAAATTCAAACCCATGAAAAAATATTCACAACCATGAAAACAGATATAAAGATAAAAACAGATATAAAGATAAAACCAGATCAACTCGGATAAATCTGAATTATAAATGCATATACAATAAACGTCAAGAAAAAAAGAAGCACCTCCCAAGGAGATGCTTCTGCGCCATATTTTTCCAATATAAAATTCTCTAATAACTACCATCAACCAAGAAGTTTCTTCAACTCGTCTACACCTGCAACATCTGTAGCTGCCTGTGCTTCCTTGTTCTCCTGCTGGATCTGCAGATAAACTTCTTTTCTGTAAATTGGAACCTCCTTTGGAGCGGCAATACCAATCTTCACCTGGTCACCTCGGATATCCAATATAGTAATCTCAATATCGTTATTAACGATGATAGCCTCATTCTTTTTTCTGGATAATGCTAACATATTTTCCTCTTTTCTTATTAGATTAAGTCAAATATTAAGCAGCCCTGCACCGGAATCCCCCGGCGACATGACCCTTGACGACTGATTAGTTGGCTGTTGCGGCTTTCTTCTGTTCCTGAAGATAATCATAAATAGGATACTTAACTAAATACTCATCATCATCAACAATAACCTGAGCAGCCTTGCAAACATCAGAATTAATAATGATAGGTCCCTTTAAGTTTACTGTCATCTTCTTTAGATCACTTGGAACAGTAACAGTAACAAGAATAAGAAGTGCTTCCTCATCAAGAGGGAACATATCACTTATTTCTGTTCTGTCAACAGGAACTGTGTATCCCGGCTTAACAAGAAGCGGATCCATAACCGGCATAGCAAAAGAAGGCTCATCAATGGACTGAAGCCATCTGATGGAACTGGACTCCTTATCCGCATCATGAATAAGCGTGAACCTTGTCATGTCTGGAAAACCAATGATTCCCTTAGGAAATTCAATGATCTTCGAATCATCAACTTCAATTTCTCCAAAAATTCTCGTCGTTAATCTCATTTCGTGGCCTCCATTGTCACTAATAATATTATAACGTTTATTCTTTTTAATATCAATCCTTTGTAATTGCAATATTGCTAAAAAAGAGTTGTCGTTTTTCCGTTACTTTTCATAAAAACTATATCGGACAAATATTATAAATAGTTTAGTAATGTTGTCTGGGCAACTTTAGCCGTTGCCATAAGTGAAGCCTGATATGTAAGCTGGGCTGTTGTAAGTTGCGTTGCTACTTCCGCCATATCAGAGTCTTCATTCTGAGACTGCAGTGTCTTAAAGGTTGTACTCTGAGACTGCAATCTCTTCTGAATAAGTGACAATCTCTTAGACCTTGTACCATTATCGGTTACTGCGATATTTGCTGTATCAAGAGATTTTTGTGTACTTGTTATTTTATTTTCAAAAAGCTCTTGAATTTCTTCTCTTAAATAACTGTAAGCTTTTTTTGAAGCATCTATTTCAATCTGAATATAATATTTTTCTTCCTCATCATTAGTTGATTCAAGCTTATTGTTCAATGTACTTAATACTGTATTAAGCTCATTTATCTTATCCATTATAGCTTCCAGATCTTCCACATCTCTTTTTACATCTGTGGAAAAAACAGCATCGGCAGTAGTATTTACTATGATAGTCTGATTGTATCCTACATCGTAGGCCATATTACTGGCACTGCTGCCGCCGTTATATATGATTCCGTCTGAATCAACACAGGCAAACAGATTCTGAGGTCTTATATCCCCATCTTCCCATTCCTTCTTATCATATATAACATCGATATTTTCTGCATTTCCGATTGCTTTAAGAGTTGAAAGTCTGTTTTTAAGTTTATCACTTAAAAGTAATTCTCCTGTATCTGCATTAAAGACCATTGAAGTTGTATTTTCAGACAAAGCTACGTAGTAATCATCTATTTCATCTTCACTGGTGGTACTGTAAATTATATTTCCATCACCGATATCCATTGCATATTCCGTATAGGATGAATGCACGCTACCATTGGAAGTTACCTGTATAACCGTACTTGTTGAAATTGTATTATAAGTAGTAACTGTATTTCCACTTGTATCGGTTGTAACACTAAGTGGGTACTCACTAGTTGCATTACTTGAAAGCACACTTGTAAAGGTATATGTTCCATCACTGTTAACAGTAATAGCCTTGGAAGTACTACCTGTATAATTAATAACGTACTGCTGCCCTATTGAACCAAGAAGCGGAATAGTTGTAGATGTATCAGTCCCGTCAGAATAAGACATGGTAGAAATGTTGGTAGTCTCTAGAGATGCTATAGCCTCATCCACAGAATCCGATACCTCAGATATAGCTCCATCACTGGTAATGGTAAATTCATAGGTTGTTGATGTATCATTACCATCCTCATCCAGCGCGGTTCCTATAACAGTATAATAACCATCTGTTCCTTCAGTACCTGTAAATACAGATTCATATCTGATACTGGTTCCGTCAGAATTAGGAATTGTAACCGTATAATCATCTGACACAGGAACATACGCTGTATGCTCTACTCCATCTTCATCTGTAAAGGTCAGATTAACAACTGTCAAATCTGTTGAAGTAATTGATGAAGTTGCCGGCTGAGTCAGGTTTTCCCTGAACTTAAGAGTTGCTATATTGCCATCACCCTCTGTATAATCCAGATTATTATAGGAAAGTCTAATTCTGCCAACTGTATACTCCTGTATTTCTATTTCCGAATTCACTTCGGAATAGTACGTAGTACCTGAAGTAGTAGTAGTAGTATCAAGGACATTATCAGCACTGAGCTCATGAACATTTATAACTCTCTTGGATGTTCCTACATCGGCAGGTGAAGATTCATCATTGATATCATAGAAATTAGAAGTTGTATTTTCTGTATAAGTAAGACTGGTATCAGTTCTATATCCGGTAAAAATATATCTTCCCGCATAATCTACATTACCTGTGGAATAATATTCCTGTGACAAAGCCTTAAGCTGCGTAATGATAGTATTAAGATCATCTATAGTAAGATCTTTATTGGCACCCTTATTAACCTGTTGAATTGAATCTGTAAGAATATCTGTGATAGTGGATAAAGAATCCTCTGTTACATCAAGCCAGCTCTCTGCATCTTCAGCATTCTTTTCATAATATTGATTCAGCTGAGACACATTACTTCTAAGTCTTAATGCTCTTATGGCTATAACAGGATCATCCGATGGACGGGTTATTTTTTTACCCGTAGAAAGCATTGTATTTAAAGTATCTTCCGCTACTTTATTGTTATTAATATTGTACAGGGAATTGTTGTTTATAATTTTATTGGTAATTCTCATATAGCCTGACTCCGCTAAATTCCGACCATCCCTGTCTAACCGCTTTACGCACCATCCCTTGTGCATAATACGCCGCTGCAGATACCTTTTTCACGGGCAAAAAACATCCCGAATAAAACATACCCTTAGTAGCACCTTTATTTTTCTATTTATATATCGGCACATTTCCCAAAAACCTTATACACCGGTCTGCTGTATAAGTCTGTCATACACTTCAGAAAATACCTGAATTGCCTTTGATGCAAGATTATATGAATTCTGGAATTTTACCAGATTTATTGCCTCTTCATCTTCGTCAACACCGGATACGGATAATCTCTGATTTTCAATGGTGTTGGCAAGGGCTGTATAGGTTTTTTCCAAAGTACTGGAATTACTGGTATTAAGAGTAATATCACCCAAAACCTTATCAAGAAATTCTCCGCTGGTTGCCCCTCTGAAAATTTCATCCTGGGCCATCATATCGTAGAGTTTTTTTACATTTAAAAATTCATCTGCGCCTTCTGTAATATCTGACTTGGTAGCCAGAAGTTCAGCATTTTCCAAAATAGCTGTATTTACATTAAAATTAGCTGCTGTAATCGAATAATAACCCTTATTTTCAGAAAGACTTGTAAGCTCCGGATATGAAAACTGAGCATTGGAATCAGTAGCACTATCTCCTGTCAAAAGGAATGTACCCTCCAGAGAATCTGCCGTATATCCTGAAGTCATAATATTATTAACTGCTGCGGAAAACTTACGGACAAATTCATTTACCTGTCTCATATAATAAGGAATTCCCTGATATGAGTAATAAGCACCAACCTGAGCGGTTCTTCCGACTGCAGGTGTGGTAGAAGCAACACTGTCACTACTTAATGTAAATGTATAGGTTGATCCTCCATCATATGCCCAGTCCGTATACTCATAATATTTACTTCCAACCATGATCTTACCTGTTTCCGGAAGATTACACTTACTCATATCTTTCAGATCAGAAGATGAAACCTCAACCGTCATTGTAACTGTTCCGTCTATTGACCTTTTTGTAGTTTCAACAGTTCCGTTAAAATAGGAACCGTTATTTCCGTCACGCATTTCTATAAGCCCCTGAAGTTCTCCTCCAATGAGCTGATTATCCATTTTAAAATTGGATAAAAATGAGAGATCATCACCCTCTTTGTATTTGGAGTTAGCCCACATAATATCATAAAGACCTGTTATATCAGTCTGATTAACTGATTGATCCGAATCCCTTGCAACACATACAAGCTGCTTGTACTCATAGGTATCAACCAGCTCCTGTCCACCTGCTATAAAAATCTGATATCTTGTAGCTCCGGTATCTCTGTCCGGATCATTTTCATCCACAACCTCAGTTTCCTTAATCTCA
>JAILBM010000336.1 GCA_024680925.1 Butyrivibrio sp. | reverse complement strand
TAAAAAGAAATATAATTAGTAGATTTATACGAATGGACAGGTAGGAATATGGTAAGAAGAACGGCAGCTTTAAAGCAAAGAGTAACAGAGGTGTTAAAAAGACTGGATGAAGAGTATGGCACTGATATGCGATGCTATCTTGATCATGAAAATGCATGGCAGCTGCTCATTGCTACAATTTTAAGTGCTCAGTGTACTGATGCAAGGGTAAATATGGTTACACCGGGGCTTTTTAAGAAATACCCTACCGTAGCAGATTTTGCGGCAGCAGATGTTAAAGAACTGGAGCAGGACATACACTCCATAGGCTTTTATCACAGCAAAGCAAAAAATATAAAGGCTTGCTGCCAGAAACTTTTGACGGAATTTGGCGGTGAAGTGCCAAGAGACATAGATGATCTGGTATCACTTCCCGGTGTGGGAAGAAAAACTGCCAATGTAATACGCGGAAATATTTATGAGGATCCCAGTATCGTAGTTGACACTCATGTTAAAAGAATTTCCAACAGACTGGGATTTACAGACTCAGATGATCCTGTAGTGGTAGAGCAGGATTTGATGAAAATTTTGCCCATGGAAAACTGGATAAGATATAATATACAGATTATATTTCTTGGAAGAAGTATCTGTAAAGCTCCTAATCCCAAGTGTAGTGAGTGCTTTTTAAAGGATGTTTGCCCATCCTTTGATCTTACTAAATGATTTTTGATTTACTTTTATATTACTGTAAGGAAGTAATATTTGTATTTATAAGCTTTACAATTGTATCCCTGCTCAGAGAATTCAGGGAATCGGCAACAGGAAGAAGGGCTTTTAGTTTCCTGGAAATTTCTTCTTCTGAAAAATTTAAGTTGTTTTGATACATTGTACAAAGAAGTTTATAGGTTTCTGTAACATCAGTGTGAGTCTCTACGGCAAATTCAAGAACCTTTTGGGCTTCTTTGTATTTTTCGTTATTAAAAAGCTCTTTTCCCCATTTATTAAGGGTTGTAGCAAGAGTGGTATAGTTTTGGTCAAATGCGGTGAGAGGAGTTATGTTGGCTGTACCGTACATAAGCTTTAAATCGGTATTGGTATAGCCCGTGAGATTTACAATTGATTCTCCTGAAAGATCCCGGATTGTTTTTTCACAGTCAAGGACTGTAATATTTTTTTCGAGGGATCCAAAGGGAAGATCATCAATAGGAATATGGATGTAGTTTAATCCGTCGAGACTTTTTTTGCGTACGCTGTTAGACTCGGATTCTCTTTTCCAAAAGGCTAAACGATTTTTGTGATCGGCATCGGATACTCTGTTTAGTGTTAGATTTAACCAAATAGTGAACAAAATGACTGTTGCTAAAGCGGGAAATTTCATCTATAATTCCTTTCAGTATCGAGGGAAAAATATGTTAAACTTTAATTCTAAAAAGAAACGAATTGCAGCATCAATTCTTATCGTAATAATAGTATGTGCAATGGTGGTTCCAATGGTGTTTTCAGTATTTCTTTAACAATGATAACACATTTTGATAATCATATATAGGCGCAGAACAGAGGGGAATATGAAAAAATTATTTGTAAGTCTTGCCATGGCAGGACTTTTGTTTGTACTCATGCCGCATTTAAGTGTAAAGGCGGCAACTTCAAAGACAATTGCCGACGGTGTATCTATAGGTAGTGTTGATGTGTCAGGTATGACAGTGGCACAGGCGCAGGAAGCTGTGGATTCATATTTTGAATCAATACAGAACTCTCAGATTACCTTTAGCGGTAGCGGAGACAATATATATACTGTAGCTGCTTCAGAAATAGGATTATCCTGGGGCAACAGAGATGTAGCTGAAAAGGCTTATGATATAGGACATGCGGGAAATATTGTAAAGCGCTACAAGAATCTTAAGGATATTGCAAGAGACGGTGTTGAATTTGAAATAGAGTATACTATCGATGATGAAGCGCTAAATACTATTCTTACCAATAACTGTTCAAGCTTTAATATTGAGAAAAAAGATTTCACTCTGGTCAGGGAAAACGGAGAGTTTTCTGTTGTGGAAGGACAGGCAGGATCTGTTATAGATGTTGAAGCTTCTGTTACAAGGATTCATGAATATATTCAAAATGAATGGAACGGAGCAGATACAACCATAGCTCTTGTGGTTGTTGAAGATAAACCACAGGGAAGCGAAGAAGAACTTTTGCAGGTAAAAGATGTTCTGGGAACTTTTTCTACCAGTTATAAATCTTCCGGTTCAGCAAGAAGTGCCAATGTTGCCAATGGCTGCTCACTTATAAACGGAACTACAATTTACCCGGGAGAAGAGTTTTCAGTATTGGAAACCATTACTCCATTTACTGAAGAAAATGGATATTTTCCTGCGGGTTCCTATTTAAACGGTGTAGTTGTTGAAAGTATTGGCGGTGGAATTTGTCAGGTTTCATCAACTCTTTATAATGCGGTTCTTTTATCGGAACTTGAAGTTACAGAACGTCATAACCATTCTATGATAGTAACTTATGTTTCACCATCTGCCGATGCAGCAATAGCTGAGTCGGGCGGCAAGAATTTTAAATTCGTTAACAGTACGGAATATCCTATATATATAGAAGGATATTGTCATGAAAAAACCATTACTTTTACCATTTATGGTGTTGAAACCAGAGATTCCAATCGTAAGGTTTCTTATGAAAGCGAAGTCCTTTCAACCACACCTGCAGGTGCTGATGTCATAAACGTGGATGCATCACAGCCTGTAGGATATGTTGAGTCTCAATCAGCTCACACAGGATATAAAGCACAGCTTTTAAAAATTGTTACAGTGGATGGAGTAGAGGTTAGCAGAGAGGCAATCAACAGTAGTACCTATCAGATGGTTCCAAGAATAGTAACAGTTGGAACAGCAACATCTGACCCGACTATATCAGCTCAGATAAATGCTGCAATAGCAACAGGTGATGGCTCTCATGTAGTTGCCGTTGCCAAAGCACTGGCTGCAGCAAATAGTGCAAATGCATCGGGAGATGCTGAGGCAGCAGCGGCTGCCGCAAGTCAGGTGCAGGCTGCAGTAGATGCTGCAAATGCAACCCTTGCTCAGCAGCAGGCAGAAACAGCTTCTGAAACAGAAGAAAACCTTAATGCCGATGTTACAGAAACACCTGCAGCTGAAACTCCTGCTACGGAGACAACGACACAGACTGCCGGAGAATAAATATCTAAAGTGAAATTATTTTTGATATGTGATATAGTTAGTACCATATATTTAAAATAAAGGGCGAAACTTAAATGAGACTTGGCAAAGTTACAGAGAACGTTTTAAAGCGTTCAGTATTAAAACCATTAACGGAACAGAAATATAATATAAGCGCAGCTGTAGGGACAGACTGCGCTTTTTATAATGATAATGATAGTTTCGTTTTATCTGCAACAATGCCGGTTACTTTTGATACTGAACTGTGCGGAGCTCTTTCTGTTATCGGTGCAGCCAATAATATTCTTGCTATGGGCGGTAAACCTGTAATGGCTGTTATAAGCATATTACTACCACCTGATGCAGAAGAGAAAATCATTAAAGATATAATGAGAAGTGCTATGGAAGCGGCATCAATGTACCATATGCCTGTAAATGGCGGACATACAGAGGTTACAAGTGCCGTAAAAAGGTGTGTTGTAACGGCCAGTGTAACAGGAATGGTTCAACAAGACTTTTTTGCCAGAACAACTCAGGCGGTTTCCGGTGATGACATAGTTATGGTTGGGACTGCAGGTGCCATAGGAGCGGCGGCACTTTCCTGTGCCAAGGGTCATGAGCTTATAAGCAGGTATCCTGCACACATGATAGAAGATGCAAAGAAATTTTATAGATATGCTATAATGGAATCTGAGGCAGCAGTCGCCATTAAGTCCGGCGTACGTGCCATGCATGATATCTCATACGGCGGAGTTTTTGCTGCATTATGGGAACTTGCTGAAGGCGCAGGAACCGGACTCGAAGCTGATTTAAAGAAAATACCGATCAGACAGGAAACAATAGAAATATCGGAATTTTTTGAAGTTAATCCTTATCAGCTTATAACAGGTGGTATGCTGATTGCGGTCAGTGACGGCGAGATGTTGGTTGAAAACTTTGCAAAAAGCGGAATTGAAGCATCTGTTATAGGAAGACTGCAGGCGGGAAATGACAGGGTTCTAATAAATGATGATGAAAAAAGATTTCTCGAGTTGCCTCAGGCAGATGAAATTCATAAAGTTCTTGATTAAATTCAAAAGGGGAATGAATAAATGGCAAATATGCGAGATGAAATACTTCATATTATAGAAAAAAACAGCCGAATTGAAGTCAGGGAGCTGGCTGTGCTTATTGGTGCAGAAGAGGTAGACGTTGCAAACGAGCTAATTGCTCTTCAGGAAGAAGGCATCATTTGCGGCTATCATACAATGATAGACTGGTCAAAAACATCTATAGATAAGGTTATGGCTCTTATTGAAGTAAGAGTTACTCCACAAAGAGGCCTTGGTTTTGACAGCATTGCTGAGAGAATCTACAAGTATCCTGAGGTTACAAGTGTATACCTTATGTCAGGAGGCTTTGATCTCATGGTCATAATTGAGGGCAAGTCCCTTCAGGAAGTGGCAGGCTTTGTTTCCAATAAGCTTTCAACACTGGATACGGTTCTTAGTACAGCAACTCATTTTATCCTTAAGAAATATAAGGATCATGGAACCATTCTGGCAAAGAAATATGAAGATTCAAGGGAGAAGATTACACCATGAGAAATCCGATAGCAAATAAAGTAATAGAAATCAAGCCATCGGGAATCAGAAAGTTTTTTGATATAGTTCAGGAAACAGAGGGAGCTATTTCTCTGGGTGTAGGTGAACCTGATTTTGATACACCATGGCATATAAGAGATGAGGGTATTTACTCTCTTGAAAAGGGTAGAACTTTCTATACATCCAATGCAGGTCTTAAAGAATTAAAAGAAGAAGTATCTAATTATTTAAAGCGTACACAGGATATAACCTATGATCCTGCAGGGCAGGTATTTATAACTGTAGGTGGTTCAGAGGCCATAGACCTTGCCATGAGAGCAATGGTAAACCCGGGGGATGAGGTACTTATTCCTCAGCCGAGTTATGTTTCCTATGAACCCTGTGCTATTTTGGCAGATGCTAAGCCTGTAATAATAGAGCTTAAAGCTGAAAACGAATTCAGACTGACTCCTGAGGAAGTGTTGGAGAAGGTTACAGACAAGACCAAGATTCTTGTTCTTCCATTTCCAAATAATCCAACAGGTTCCATAATGACAAGGGAAGATCTTGAAAAGATAGCGAAGGTCGTTATTGAAAGGGATCTGTACATTATTTCAGATGAAATATATGGTGAGCTTACCTACAATGGTAAACATGTATCAATTGCATCTCTTCCGGGAATGCAGGAGAGAACCATATTAATAAATGGTTTTTCGAAGGCATATGCAATGACAGGTTGGAGACTTGGTTATGCCTGCGGACCAAGAGAGATAATAAGTCAGATGGTCAAGATTCATCAGTTTGCAATAATGTGTGCTCCTACAACAAGTCAGTATGCAGGTGTTGAGGCTCTCAGAAATGGTGATGATGATGTGGCAATGATGAGAGAACAGTACAATCAACGCCGAAGATATCTGTTAAATGAATTTAAGGAAATGGGACTGGAGTGCTTCGAACCTTTTGGAGCCTTTTATGTATTTCCGAGTATCAAAAAGTTTGGAATGACAAGTGATGAGTTTGCGACAAGACTTTTAAAGGAAGAAAAGCTGGCAGTTGTACCGGGGACAGCATTTGGTGATTGTGGTGAAGGCTTTATAAGAATCTCATATGCATACTCTTTAGATGATTTAAAAAAGGCTATGGAAAGAATGAAGAGATTCATCAGCAATCTCGATAAATAAAACATTAAAATAAAAATCTCTTAAGGATAACCGGAAGGTTCCTTAAGAGATTTATTTTTTACCCTTCAACTCTGGTATCAAAAAGGTTTGAGTCAAATAAGCGGTTAAATCCAATCCAACCGGGCTCATTTGCACTGTTAAGAGCTTCTGTAAAGGTTTCAAGCTTGGCATCTGCATTATCTGCAAGGTTCAAAGCAACAGCTTCTATAATTGCAGGTTTTTTTGGAGAACCATATTCAAGCTCGCCATGATGAGCCAAGATGCAGTGCTGAAGTTCCTGTTTTAAAAGAACAGGGAAACCCGGGATATGGGAAGCTTTTTCAGCCACCATTTCAGTACCCATGACAATATGACCAAGGAACTGGCCCTCGTCGGTGTAATCATTGGTAGGGAATAAAGATAATTCTCTTGTTTTACCGATATCATGGCACATTGCAGCAGTTAACAGAAGGTCTCTGTTAAGTGCAGGATATGTTTTACTAAAGTAGTCACATAATTTGGTAACACTTAAAGTGTGTTCAAGAAGTCCACCAACAAAACCATGATGAACACTTTTTGCAGCTGAAGATTTTCTGAAAGCTTTAACAAAGCTTTCGTCTTCGACAAAAAATCCCTTTAAAAGAGATTTTAGATATTGATTCTGGATAGTATTTATAATAGAGAGAAGCTCATTAAACATTTCATCGTTATCTTTGGATGAAACCGGTACATATAAAGAAGGATCATATTCACCTTCTCTGCATATTCTGGCTCTTTTTATACTAAGCTGAAGAGCACCGTTAAAGCTGGTAACTTCACCAAAAACATCAACATAGTCCATATCTGAAAACTCATCTATACCTTCGCTATTTGGATCCCAGATTTTGGCATCGATGGTGCCAGTTTTATCCTGAAGAACGACATTGTCGTAAGGCTTCCCGTTCTTGGTAACAGCTGACTGCTTATGTTTGCAGAGATAGATATCTGAAATTCTGTCACCTGCACACATGTCTTTAATAAATTTCATTTCAAATAACTCCATTCTAAAAAAGATAATAATAGTATCTAAATAATATATAGCAAATGTTATAAATTATTCTGTCGAATTGGTGAGAGTGGCCTCAAGTTCAAGGTCAATATATTCTTCGGAAGCAAAACGTTTAATATTAAGTGTTATTTCATCTTCCGGATTGAACTCTATAAGCTGTGATAAGAAAGAATCGTAGCTGATGATTTCCTCACCGTTGATACCACAGATAATATCACCGCTTTGAAGGCCTGCTTTCATTGCAGGGGAATCCATATCAACTTGCGTAATATAAACACCCTCCGGAATGTCATTATTGGTATGAGCATATTCCGGAACAGTGGAAGCATGGATACCAAGGTATGGTCTGTTTCTTTCATTGGATAAATCTTCAATCAGCTTTTTTAATTCACTGATACCATAAGCACAAACAACATTTGCATTGTCATCGCTATTATATGCCATTGTGATAAAGCCTACAACCTGTCCGTTTAAGTTAATAAGAACTCCACTACCATTGGAACTGCCGTAAATATCTGTAGTTAACAGCTTATAGGAAGAATCGGCAAGATTCAAGGTTTCTTTTTCAGAAGTTATATTACCATAACATATGGATCCTTCAACACCCACCGGGTGACCTACGGCAATTACAGGCATTCCTGCAAGAGAAGAATAGTTGGAAGTACCAAGGTTTGCATAGGTGATAACTTCTTCTGTTTCAGAATTTATTTTTGAATCAGGTATGGCAAGTATACTTAAGCCACTTATTGAATCACTCATCTGAAGTGTGGCATCAAGGGTTATACCGTTACAAAAGGTTACCTGTATACTTTGTGCATCTGATATTGCGGATGTGGAAACAAGTACCATAGTATTAAGGCCATTATCAGCTATTAACAGGCCTGATACACTGTCACTTTTGGAATAGGGATCGTTAAACCAGTTATAATCACTTGTGACAGAGGTTACGGTAACAACCGAAGTTAAGGCAGTATTAGCCAGTTTCCTCAGTGAAGAGTACATTTGCGAAAAATCATTACTGTCAAAAATATAAGAAGCAATGGCCTGATCTATAACTTCCCTTTCAGTTTCCTCTATGCTAAGGGCTATATTTGCAGCCTCAGCTACAATTTCAGAATCATCGGCATACATATCTTCCGGCAGAATTTCCGTGTCGGCAACTTCTTCCGTAAGTGAAACCGGAGTAGGTTCAGGTTCCGGATAGAGCTTGGCATTTATAAGCGGTTCAAGTACAAAAAAGGTAAGACAGGCAACACCACCAAATAGAACTGCAAGAGAAACAGTTGTTATTGTTCTTCTGAGCAGTTTTTTTCTGTTAATAGGGCGTTGTTTTATTTTTTCACTTATAAAAGCAGTATTGGCCAGGGCTGATTCCTGATCATCGGGATTATTGTCAGAATGATTAATGTTTGAATTATTATAATTTGAATCTTTAGTTTCCAAATCAAACTCCCTCCATACTGTAATATTCTACCATAGAATAGCAAAAAATGGCGAAAAATAGTAACTCCACAAGGACCTATAGTATGTGGTACAATATTAAGGAGTATGCAATTAAGAGGTTTATTATGAATCAGAAAGTTTTACATGTACTTGAATATGACAAAATAACAGCACATTTAGCGGATTTTGCTTCTTCAGAACCGGGTCAGAAAATGTGCAGAGAGTTATTACCTTCTGGCGATATAGATGAAATCAGAAAAAATCTGACTAAAACAGACGATGCAATAGCAAGAGTTTTTCAGAAGGGATCTGTGTCCTTTGGAAATAACAGAAATATAGAAGCTAACGTTAGGGCATTAAAAATAGGCAGTGCTCTTGATGCCATGCAGCTGCTTAGAATAGCCGACCTTCTTGATAACGTAAGGAGAGTTAAGTCTTATGGCAAAAGAGATAGGGACGATGAGAAGGCCGATTCTCTAACTGACCTTTTTGACGGTCTTGAACCTTTAAGTGCAGTGGCTCAGGAAATAAAAAGATGTATTATATCCGAAGATGAAATCAGTTCTGACGCAAGTCCGGAGCTTAGGCATATAAGAAGAGGTATCATGCTGACCAATGACCGTATTCATGAACAGATGAACCGTATGGTCAACGGTCCTATGCGTACCTATCTACAGGATGCTGTTATTACCATGCGTGATGACAGATACTGTATACCTGTAAAGTCTGAATACAAATCACAGATAAGCGGTATAGTTCATGACTCTTCATCAACAGGTTCAACCTTGTTTATTGAGCCGGCAGCTGTTGTAGAACTTAATAATAAACTTAGAGAAATGCACCTGCAGGAAAAGGCAGAGATTGAAGTTATATTGGCTAATCTCAGTGCGCAGGTCGGCGAACATGTTCAGGCACTTATAGATGATGTAAAAATAATGACTGAGCTGGATTTTGTATTTGCAAAAGCATCGCTGGCTTTGGAACAAAATGCAATAACACCTGTATTTAATGAGAGGCATGCTTTCAATATTATTAAGGGCAGACATCCGCTTATTTCTAAGGATAAAGTAGTTCCGATTGACGTATATGCCGGTGATGATTTTGATATGCTAATTATTACAGGTCCCAATACCGGTGGTAAGACAGTAACCCTGAAAACAGTAGGCCTTCTTACACTTATGGGACAATCAGGGCTTGCCATTCCGGCAGGTGACAGATCTGAGCTGTCTGTTTTTGATGAAATATATGCGGATATAGGTGATGAACAAAGTATAGAACAGTCTTTGTCAACTTTCTCATCCCATATGACCAATACTGTATCTATATTAAAAAATGCTAACCAGAACAGTCTGTGTCTTTTCGATGAGCTTGGAGCCGGAACAGATCCTACAGAAGGTGCAGCACTGGCCATATCGATACTTGACTATCTTCATATGCGCGGTGTTCGAACAATGGCAACAACGCATTATAGCGAGCTTAAGGTGTATGCATTGACAACACCTGGTATTCAAAATGCCAGTTGTGAGTTTGATGTAGAATCCTTAAGACCTACATATAGATTGCTTATTGGAATCCCGGGTAAAAGTAATGCTTTTGCCATATCATCAAAGCTTGGCCTTTCCGATGAGATAATAAATGCTGCAAAAGAACAGATAAGTCAGGACAATAAAAAGTTTGAAGATCTGCTTACTGATTTGGAAAAGAGCCGTATAACTATAGAAAACGAGCGATTGGAAATAGAAGCTTTAAGAAAAGAAGCCGATGAACTTAAAGTAAAGCTTGAAGAAAAGCAGGAAAAACTGGATAAGTCCAGAGATCAGATACTTAGACAGGCCAATGAGGAAGCACGTGAAATACTTCAGGATGCCAAAAAAATAGCAGATGATACAATTAAAGTATTTCATAAAGCAGGTCCGGGTGCGTCTATACAGGATCTTGAAAGAGCCAGAACGTCTCTCAATAAAAAGATTTCAGAAAAAAATGAAAAGCTTACAGTAAAGAAAGAAAACACTGCATCTCATCCTGCTTTAAAGCCTTCACAGTTAAAGCTCGGAGAGTCAGTGAAAATCGTATCCATGGGACTTAAGGGTACAGTCAGCAGTAAGCCTGATAAGGATGGAAATTTATTTGTACAATGCGGTATTATCAGATCCAAAGTCAATATAAATGATCTTGTGCTTATTAAAGATGAAGACGGCAAAACTGCCATGAAGAAATTTTACGGTGCA
>JAILBM010000300.1 GCA_024680925.1 Butyrivibrio sp. | reverse complement strand
TGTTCGTGATTGGCTATTCGGGTATTGTTAGTGTTTGGCTATTTGGGTATTGTTAGTGTTTCGCTATTTGGTATTGGGGATTGAACTTCGACACTTCTTCTGGTTTGAGATGTAAAATAATTATGCACGTAATGTTATGGCTTAAACGTTGCTTAGCCTTTTGAGGAGAATCTATATGAGTGAAATAAATAGAAAAAATATGCCCGGCGCACCATTCGAAGAAAGCGGACCGGAACCCACGCTTGGAATAAGAAATAATAAACAGCTCTATCCCGACTTATTCTGGAAAATTTCCTTTTTCATAGGAATTTTCCTCTTTGCAATTTTCTTTATTCCATTAAAAGAGGGTGAAAAATATGGGTTTGAGTTTAACGGTAAGATTTTCACCTCCGAGAACTGGCCGGGCTCAAAGGAGTATTATATATTATTAGGCATTTCCTGCATTTTTCTGGTGATTTCTCTATATTCTGTTGTTACCCTGATCAGGAGAAGAAACGCGCGCAAGAGTGTTTTTTCCGGTGTTGTTGTCGGTTACAGGAGAAGCGGCCGCTCTGCATCTTCAACCAATCATATGGATCCAGTTATAGAAGCTTTTTATGAGGGAAATAGCGAGTATATAAGAGCTTACACCATCTATGGCAAGTACGCTAAGAGCTACTATTCCATAGGATCCCAGGTTTCTTTTTACAAGCTGGGAAAAGAGTTTTGGATTCTGTAAACGCCTCCACCTTAAAACAGTGGACATGTATTCCGTTTTATGGTTTTGGAGCGATGTGGAACATACACCATATTCTGCTACATATATTCCCTTCGGTGTAGGAATCTCTATGTATTCCGTTTTATGGATTTGGGGAAATGTGAAGCATACACATGGTCCGATATGGAATTATTTAGTAAATTAGAGCAATCAGTCGTAATACTTCAAGACAAAAGTTAACGTAATATTGATAATTATAGTCCATATATTAAGGGCATGAAAAAATGGAGCACATATTTGTTAAGGCATACTTAAATTAGCCGAAAGCCTGTATTCTTATTTGCATGTAATGCTGATATTGGAATACAAGCAGACATGCGGGAAGCTGAATCTATTGTAATATAAATGAAATTTTGATAATTATGTAGTCCATTTTCCTTAATTTGAATGATTAGGACCAAAAAACAAATAGTCTGACAATTCTCAAATGATAATTCCTCCCAATGATTCTTTTAAATCGAATTTTCCCAATAAAATCCGCCAATCCTGACATATTTCAAATAAATCTTCTTTCTAATGGGCAGCTTTTCAGAACACTAATCCCATTAGATCCCAAAAACCAGGCTACTGTCTGTATTTTCACAAAAAACTCAATCACAAAAACAGATCCAAAATCAAAAAATACGCAAAATATAAAATTTTATATTGACAACCCCTTACCCAAAATGATATTATTGGCAAGCATCGTTCATCTGATGCGTTCAGCTACTGGATATTCATCTTATAAATAATCCAAACACAGTTGATAAAACCAAAAGAGCCGAAATTTTCGGCATGCAACATCATTGCAAATGCAATACTAACTATGAATTCTGACAATGTTTTCTAATGTGTTTTAAAGTCATGCCCCTTAAATATATAGCACAGTAAAAACATACCAATCTAAGTGCATGGCACTCTTAAACACATAACAATCTAAGTGCATGATACTCTTAAACGCATAACGATCTAAGTGCATGGCACTCTTAAACACATAACGATCTAAGTGCATGATACTCTTAAACGCATAACAATCTATGTGCATGATACTCTACATTCATAGCACGATAAACAACCAAATTAGTAAAACTTTTTATTATTTCTGTGATGTTGCAGATCAAAACAATATAATTGAGGAGAAGGTATTAAAATGGGAATCGAATGTGAACTTAAACAGCGTGAAGAGATACTTAACGACGTAGTGAAAAAGTGTGATAGAAACTTAATGAAGGCGCCTAAGGGACAGCTTAAAGTTCAGCGCAGGGGAGAAAAAATATATTATTCAGTAAGAGAGGATAACAGCAAATCTGATCTGAAGTATGTAAGAAAAACAGAGCTCGCAACTGCCAGAGAAATAGCCCAGCGCGATTATGACATGACTGTGAAAAAGGCTGCAACAAAAGAGCTCGGGGCCATCACATCTTACAACAGCCACCTCCCACAACAGCCATTTGAAAATATCTTTGAAAATATAAATCCCGGGAGAAAAATACTTATAACACCTCATTTTGTGCCTGATGATAAATATGTTGAAATATGGCAAGACGAGCCCTATGAGAGAAAATCCTTCGATAAAAATGCCCCGGTTCATATATCTGACAGAGGCGAAAGAGTTCGTTCAAAATCTGAAGTCCTCATAGCAAATCTGCTAAATAGCTTTAACATTCCCTATAAATATGAGTGTCCGCTATTTGTTAACGGAAGGAAAATTCATCCAGATTTTACCATCCTTAAGATGCCTGAAAGAAAAGTTATCTACTGGGAACATTTTGGTAAAATGGGCGATATAGACTACGTGGTCGATAATATGGACAGAATATTCGATTATGAAAAAGAGGGGTTCTTTCCCGGGGATAGTCTTGTTTTCACTATGGAAACCAAGGAAAAACCTTTGAACAAAGAGCAGATACTCAACATAGCAGAGCATTATCTTCTAAACTAATTGTAAAAAATAATTCTATAAATTGAATCTAAAACAGCTATCTATCATAAAAAGAGTTATTCAGAACTTGATCAACAATTATAATATTAAGAAATCGCATTGAGCATTCGGCTCAATTATCATATTGAGATATTTCACCGAGCATTCGGCTCAAAGTTTTCACTATTTTGAATATAACCTTTGGATATACATCCTGCACATTTAATGAAAAGAGAAGGTATTTTCCGGGTTATAGATATATTATTGAACGACGCTCAAGTTCGTTGCTTGCAGTATCTATGCATTCAGCAAATTTTACGGTTAAAACTCTATTGGTAAAATACGCTTCATAACTTTAAACCCACGATAACGGCATTCATGGAATCTAATTAAATATGTGACTTTAGCATTTCATAAAACCGTTTATCAAATTTCAAATAAAGCAAAATTCATTACATTTCCGTTTATGCGTATTTATACCTGTCTTTTGATGTGATTGATGTTCACGTCTTTCTTTGTCTGCAGCAACGAACAAAAAGAGTGTCAAACTATGAATTTACTGGCATTTTACATGCCGAGGCTATAAAATTAAATTATAAAAAATGTAAACTAAATAAGGAGGTATCTTATGGCAGAAATGGACACCAAGGCAATGTTTAAGCTATCTTACGGACTTTTCGTATGTACTGCTGTTCGCGGAGAAAAGAAAAATGGATGCATCATAAACACAGCAATACAGGTGGCATCGGATCCAAACCGTATTTCAATAGCGGTAAATAAAGCAAATTTTACCCATGATATGATAGTCGACACCGGTCTTTGCAACATATCCGTGATCAGTCAGGACGGAACCTTTGATCTGTTCAAGCGTTTCGGCTTTCAGTCAGGAAAAGATGTGGAAAAATTTGATGGATTCTCGGATGCTTCCTACAGGATTGCAGAAAACGGAATACCTGTGATCACAGAAGGAACCAATGCCTATTTTTCATTAAAAGTTGAGCAGACTATGGATCTTGGATCTCACACTCTTTTCATTTGTGAACCAACAGCCATGGAAGTTCTTTCCGCTACATCTTCCTGTACCTATGAATATTATCAAAACAACATTAAGCCAAAGCCCGAGGCAGTAGGGACTACTCCCAAGGGTGAGACTATTTGGCGCTGCCTGATCTGTGGATATGAATATGTTGGAGAGGAAATGCCCGACGACTTCATTTGCCCGATCTGCAAGCATCCGAAGGCAGATTTTGAAAAAATTATCAGGTAAGATGAAAAAATCCCCAACCGGCAGACGCCTGTTGGGGATTTGTTATTATTGCTATTTGTCAAAGTAGTTGTCAGTAAAAACTTGGTTAATGAGGTATTGATTTTATATAACTTATACAGCACTGCTAAGGCTACTTAACTCGGAAACTCCTGAAAGGCCGTAAATATTAGCAAGTTCGGAAATGTTATAAAGTCCTGTAAGTATGCCTTCTTCAGAAAGATTGTTAAGACCAATTCTTTGAGCAAGTTCGTTGACGCTATTTGAAGCGCCTGAATCATTAGAAACGCTGTCTATATCTTCAAGACTGTCGGAAATCAAATCACTGCCATAAAGTGAATTATTCATACCAAGGTTATTTTCTAAAACATCCCCTACACTTGATGCCACATCAGCAGCACTGCTCTCATCATCTGTCGCTTTGTTGAGCATATTCTGATAAGCAGAGAGATATGAGATGGCACTCATTGTGTTCTCCTGGAGCGCTCCAAGTGTTGAGCCTGAAGAACCATCCTCCGAATTGCTTCCTACTGCAAGGTTGTCAAAGACTGATGATGTAAAATCTGCGGAGTCTGTCAAAGAATTCTGAAGTGTATCCTGCATAAGAGCAGCAGAAAGATAATTCTGCATGATAAGATTACTTCTTGCTTCGCTCTCAAGTCCGCTATTTGTATCGACTGCAGCAAGGCTCTGAAGACTGCTGGCCGTATCATCATTTAATCCTGCTGACTGAATCGCAGCATCTAAAACGCTTGAAAAAGAATTTGTCGCAGAAAGGGCACTCACTGCATCGCTTACTGATGAAACACCATTAAGCGCGCTGCTTGCCTTATTGGTCAGCGAAGAAAGATTTGTGTAATTCGAAACTATTGAAGAAAGATAATCATATCCCATTTCTACCGTACTCCCCGTCGCATACCAGAACATCGACCTACTGAACGGGCTTGCGGAACTGCTTCCGCTCCGGCAATAGTCGATGTGCTGGTATACTACATCTTGTGACTCCCCAAAACTTTAATCAACATATTGTTCAATATGTGTAATTATTATCGCACATTTTGTCGACTTTTTGATTGATATTTTTTATCTTTTTCTGCTCTGAAAAAACGAATTTTTCATGCATATAAAATCTCATAAATGTATAATTGGCTTAATCTTCATCTTCATTGATTGATTAAATATATCATTACTATATTATGATTTTATTTTTACGAAATGAAGGAAATATTTTAGCTGGAAATTGTCAGATAATTTGATTTCTGGTCCTAAATTCAAGAAATATGAAATATGGAGCACAGAATTATCGTATTCACGTTTATTATTAAATAGATATTAGTAACCGCATGCTTGCTTTGGTCCATATCAACTGGAACTCACTATATGGAATACATATTTGGGACATTTTAGATTGTGTGCAATTCAAAATATGTTCCATATTCTCTATAAGTCATTATATGGACGACAATATCCTTATTAGCGATAATTT
>JAILBM010000293.1 GCA_024680925.1 Butyrivibrio sp. | reverse complement strand
TAATGTCATCGTCTCCTCTTGTAACCGCTCCAATAAATAGTTGTTTTCCCATATCTATAATATAATTAATTGCAAAAAACTTATGTGTCAATTGCTTTGAAACGCCTGTTTTCAAGTCCTTGACAAATAATTCATCACCTCTTCCGTCCTTTGCGCACGCGGAATAATATATTTTATTTTCACGTTTTACATAGGTTGCAAGCGGATACTGTGATGTATACGGTACAGAACCAACCAATTTCATTTTTTTAGTTTTAAAGTTCATCTCATATACATTTATAATATAGGTTTCATTCCCTGCATCATATGTATTTGTAATTGAAAAATACTGTGGTGATTTTTTTACCTTGTGTTTCGTTGTTTTTGCTTGTGTAGTCAATGCTGCAACACTACCCAATAATAAAACGCAGGTGCAAGCAAGTAAACAACGTACGAGAGTTTTTAATTTCATTCTTCGCAATCTCCTATCCCCTTTATTCTTTTTACCTTACATCTTTACAAAACCTTTACCCGGTCTATGCCTATACATAAACCGGGTAAAAACTCTAATACACTCTTAATAGATTTGTGCGTTATTAATTGCTGATAATTTTGGAGCTGTATATAACACTTTTACTTTCTTTTTCTTTCTGTCATACTGACAGAACTGATCTCTATCCGACTTTTCGGAATAACGGATGTAGTATATGTTCTTTTTATCAGCATATATCAATCCATCATGTGGCATATTATTTAGTTCACTTTGTGGAAATGAAAAATCATTACACAAGTTCTTTTTTTTGTTTAAAGACAATTCCGACATGTGTGCTTTTTTCGCACTATATGTTCTTCTCCACTTGAACAGGAGTCCTTTATCACTCACTGTCATACTTTTATAATAACAGTTTCCTTGAGTATAAAGCTTTTTAAATTTTTTTCCGGTAAATTTGTAAATAAAGTGTTTGATTCCTAGCATATCGGCATCTTTCGTCTGGTGTTCAAACGACCACCGATCATCTGCATTCAAATATCCTGCAACATATAATTCGTTTGTTAGTGGATTTCGGTTAGCACAAGAAACGAAAAAATCTTTTGTAACCTGAATATCTTTCAGTTTTTTCGTCTTCTTACTGTAGAAAAACGGATGTATAATGTCATCGTCTCCTCTGGTGACTGCTCCGATAAAAAGTTGTTTTCCCATATCTATGATATAATTAATTGCAAAAAACTTATGTGTCAATTGCTTTGAAACGCCTGTTTTCAAGTCCTTGACAAATAATTCATCGCCTCTTCCATCCTTTGCACATGCAGAATAATATATTTTATTCTCACGTTTTACATAGGTTGCAAGCGGATACTGTGATGTATACGGTACAGAACCAACCAATTTCATTTTTTTAGTTTTAAAATTCATCTCGTAGACATTTGTAATAAAGGTTTCATTTCCTGCATCATATGTATTTGTAATTGAAAAATACTGTGGTGCTTTTTTTACCTTGTGTTTCGTTGTTTTTGCTTGTGTAGTCAATGCTGCAACACTACCCAATAATAAAACGCAGGTGCAAGCAAGTAAACAACGTACTATTGTTTTTTTAATCTTTCTTGTTGTCATGAATAATCCTCGTCTTTCCTGGCAAACTTAAATTTTCAGAATATTTATAACCCCAATATTCTACTCCGGTCTTCCAAATATCAACTATTGCATTTGGCAAGCCCCCAGCATCTCGTTTATACATCTTACAAGTTTTATACTCTGAACTTCCTTTTATATGCGCTTTCACATCAACTCTTAAACCAAAACTACAATTATCGTATTTTAATTTGGTTGCAACATCACCTTTTTTTAATTTATTATCCCGTTGCCCATTCTTGTCTGCATAAGTTGTCGCTCTACCATAACCTATAATTTTGTTTCCCTGTCTATACAGCTTATTATAATTATTTGTTCCCCACTGCGCTATTAACACTCTTTTATCTGCTTTTCCACCTGCGGCTACTTCTGCAGCGGCTGCTTTTAGCGCATAAGCCTTTTTAACGGGTGTTTCAGGCATTATAATATCACTTAACTGAGCCTCTGAACCGTATGTAACTTTCCTTCCTGCTATCGGTTCCGGATACTCTTCTGTCGGTGCAAGATAGTAAGATCCGTCTTTTTTACTTTCTTTTTCTAATGCTAATTCGTCAGCTGATTTCTTTTCATCTAACACATTAGACTTTACTCGGACTTCTCCACCCTTCAGTATTGAATAAGTTGTGTCATCCTGATATTGAATAACAGTATACGGTTGCATTTCCTCCGGAATAGTGTTTTTTTCTGCTGCTACTACACTCGTTTTGGTTAATACGAGTGTACACGCTGTAAGGAGCATGATTTTTGTCAAAAAATTCTTCTTCATTTGTTTTTCCTCCCATGTGTATTATTTTAGTATCTTATGAAGCGCTTCTCTTAGATTATACAATAACTCGCCACGCTTTTGTTGCCATTTGCGTAAGTTGTCGTTATTTGCGTTTAAATTGTAGTTTTTCGTCGACAATTTAGCCGTTTTATTCATTTCTGTTCCATTTAAGATTTTTCTGAAGGAATTTCCCAGATATCAAATAAGCACCTAGTTTACACTAGGCACTTAATCATTGATATTTCATCTACATTACATATTCTTCTTATTTTTTAGAACT
>JAILBM010000291.1 GCA_024680925.1 Butyrivibrio sp. | reverse complement strand
TGATTTATATGACATGTGCTTAAATGTGGAAGGAGTGATGAATATGTTTTCTAAGGAACTTCAGATTCTTGACCGTAACACTGTCAAATACATGATTGATGAGATGCAGGAGAAGCTGGATTCTACACAGGAGAAACTGGAATCTACTGAGGAAAAGTTAGATATGGCAAACTCAGCTATCTCCGACAAAGACAAAGAAATTGCTGCTCTTAAGGAAGAACTTGATAAACTCAAAAATAGGTAAATCTATTTATATATAGTATGAGCCAAGGTGCCACTCAACCTGGCACCTTGGCTCATTTGTCCTTTTTCTCTCAAAATTTCGTATAAAAATGTAGCACAAACATGTACAGATATGTTTAAATAAATACATACGTTTCAAACGAGGGGAGAATTAAAATGACAAATAATAATGCAAATGAATTACAATTTGATGAACTTGAACAGATAAACGGTGGTCTGAAGATCAGAGCATCAAGAAGAACAGCTTCAAGAGCAAAGGTTGATCTTGCTTGTAATACCTGTTTCAAGGAACCTACTACTTCAGGTTATAAAAAGGGAGACACCTGCCCATTCTGTGGCAAAGGAACTCTTATCGAAGCTGTAGGATAATTATTATATATTTACTTATAAAATAGTAAAAGCCATTATGAAGTAACTTTATCTTCATAATGGCTTTTTTCCTCTTAAATCACTTTCTTGCGAAACCCGCAGCAAGTGCGGATTTCTGTTTAAAGTCACAAGAATACATAATCTTGCGCCCACAATTTTACATACCTACTATGGTAAACACTCCATATTCATCCAGGCTTTGCTCTACCCAAGGGGTTATTTCATCTATAACAGTTTTCCAGTTATCATTTTCATCGGCTGCTGCCTGTATTTGCAACCAGTCTTCTTTATTTATTATTGTAATCCCATAATAATCAAATGAAGGAATCACTTTATCCATAAGATCTGACAATTCATAATCATTCCAGTTACCTTCGCTGATATTCAAAGAGTCTTCAAGCCAGCATTTATCTTTGTACTCGCCACGCTGAAATTCCATATAGCAGGTGCTTTCACTATCTTTGCGCTCTTTCTCTCCAATAAAGATTCCCATATTACCCCCTAATATAATACCTATTTTGCTTATACTATTATCTTTACCTCTTCATGATACTCAAGTACAGGATTATTGTCAGCATCAAATTTTAACGGCAGTATTACATATCTGGAATCATTATAATCCTTGCCATTCCATCTGTCTGCCACATAGTAAATATCCCCTGTGCTTTCTACATTCAGAAAAAAAGCAGGCTGAGTACGGTAGGTTGTTTCATCCCCTATTTTAGTCAGCATGGACCATCTTCCTTCCATGCTTCTAGCTGTTGCATACTTACATTGATTTGGTGCCCACCCTGTACAAAAAGAGCTGAACATGAAATATTTACCATCATGCTTTACAACCGCAGGTGCCTCTCTATATTCGCCCTGCCAAAGTCTGTTCACCAGAGCATCTACATTTAGGTAATCCTCTGTAAGTCTATACACATGAAGATCTGCATTATCTCTTGATGCAGATATAAAATATGCTTCACTGCCATCTACAAAAAGTGTACAATCTCTGGACATATAGCCACATGGATTAAAGGCACCAAGATAGGTCAACTCTTCATCAGGTGCATTTGCTACAGCTATAGCACAGGCAGCCTGATTATAATTCTTTCCGTTTTCCATGTGCATCCACATGACAAACTTTCCTGTTTTTTCATTATATATAACCTTAGGTCTTTCAATATTTATTTTTCCACCATCATCTGTCTTAAGCCTTAAATCAGTTCTTACGCGGTGTTCCATAGTCCTGCTATTTGTTGTAAGTACATCTCTAACATACTCCCAGTTCACAAGATCATTTGATTTATATACACTTACATATCTGTTTCCGGTTCTGTTCTCTCCATACCAGTAATAGTTTCCCTGCCAAAAAAGCATATGGCCTCCATGGGCATGAATAGTATTACCGCTTATGTCTTTCCAGATTTCGCCATTAATTAATTTCTTTTCCATTTTATCCCTCATTTTCAGTATCTGTTACTTTCAATTATTCCTTTTTACTACTTGTTTATCATATATCTTCATAGATAGTCTCAAGATTAATTATATTACCTTTAGTGAATTAGAATCGAAAAAAGGTAACGTATATATTATAAATATTACAAGCTTCAATACTAATATACAAATACTCATTGTCTTGATTAAAATCTTTCATTTTATTGCGATTGCATATTTTGCTTTTTTATTCCTTGATGAGCCATTTATATTGTTAAGCTGGTAGGATCTAAGAATTATTTATTCATTCTAATGAGCCATTTAATAGTAAAATGGTAGGCTATATAAGTATTTTTCACTCTATGGCCTACTTCTTCATTTTTTCCTTTTTCCGGTAGGCCATATTTCATTTTTTTGTTATTGACCTACTATTTTTTACTAAATATTGAAAAAAGGTAGGCCTAATAAGCTAATATCCTTAATCCAGCCTCCCTCAAAACAAAATACCTCTTTCTTTTTATTATATTTCCATAAAAATGGTAGGCCTTAAAGCATTTTATACCTATATAGCCTACCGGAAAATTTAATAATTCACTTAGTAGGCCTTATTACGATTATTGCCATAATAGCCTACCACACCAAAAAATTTAATGATTCACCTGGCAATCCTTATTACGATTATTGCCATAATAGCCTACTATATTATTTTTACGGCATTGATAAGTGATATATCTTTTGGGTTAATTAAGGGGTAGTAATTGGGGTAGTAACCGGTAACATACAAATGGCTGATAGACAACAGGTATCTGCCATCTATCAGCCATTTAACAAGGAGTAAAATTTATGCATAAACAGGTTCCTGGAACCTGAGTGTGCCTATTTAATTAAACATCATGTTGAACAAACACAATTTTGAAATTTCTCCCAATATTTCAAAATCATAATCACAAATATCATCATCCCCGAATCAAGGATAGAAAATCTTCTGATTTCATAAATCCCCATGATTCATTATTCAACATCTGCCAAGGCTTCCATATCTTCTTCTCCGGTACGGATCTTAACAACCTTACTTACGTTGTAAACAAAGATCTTACCATCTCCGATATGACCTGTGTAAAGAGCCTTCTTAGCGGCTTCAATAACCTTTTCAACCGGAATCTTACTTACTACAATTTCAAGCTTAACCTTAGGAAGGAGTGTAGCATCCATTTCAACACCTCTGTACATCTCGCCGGCGCCCTTCTGGATACCGCAACCCATAACCTGAGTAACTGTCATACCAGTTACACCAAGATCATTCATTGCCTTACGAAGCTTATCATATCTTGAAAGCTTAGCAATAATAACTACCTTATGCATACCTGAATCTACTTCAGGGAAAGAAGGTGCTTGAACAACCTTTACAGAAGCATCCTTAAGAGCCTGTGAAGCATGATCATAATCAGCTACACCAAGATCTGTATTTTCATTTGCTTCCATTTCCATTCCTGTAACATCCATGATTGCAAATCCGGCATAAGCTGATGCAAGACCATGTTCTGTAATATCAAGACCTGTAAGCTCTTCTTCTTCAGAAGCTCTAAGTCCGAATATAGCTTTAATTACTGAGAAAGTAATGATAATTGTTACTACTGTCCATGCTGCTGTTGCAAACATACCAATAAGCTGAATTCCAAGGAGCTTAAATCCGCCACCATAGAAAAGACCAACCATTTCATTACCTGCAGCATCTGCAAGTGAATAACCCGGAACTGAATTTGTTGAGAAAAGACCTACTGCAATTGTTCCCCAGATACCGTTCATCATGTGGACTGCTACAGCACCAACAGGATCATCAACTCTTAATTTATAATCAAGGAACCAAACACCAAATACTACAAGTAAACCTGCTACAGCACCGATACAGATAGCACCGAAAGCATCAACTGTATCACATGGAGCTGTGATAGCTACAAGACCTGCCAGCGAAGCATTTAAGCACATTGAAACATCAGGCTTACCAAATTTGATCCATGTAAAGATCATACATACTACTGTTGCAACTGCAGGAGCAATTGTTGTTGTTACAAATATATCACCGAGCTGTCCAAGGCTTGTTGCAGCTGCACCGTTGAATCCGTACCAGCCAAGCCATAAGATGAATACACCAAGAGCACCGATTGGAATATTATGTCCAGGGAAAGCATTTACCTTTGTGATGTTACCTTTTTCATCCTTTGTGAACTTTCCGATTCTAGGGCCAAGCATCCAAGCACCAACAAGAGCACAAATACCACCAACCATGTGAATACAGTTAGAACC
>JAILBM010000284.1 GCA_024680925.1 Butyrivibrio sp. | reverse complement strand
CCATCGTCCATAACCAGCATTTCAATGCCACATTCCTTGGCTTTTCGTGCAATAGCAAGAAGCTTATCACTGTCAAAATCAAAGTATGTAGCCTCCCAGTTATTTATAAGAACAGGTCTCTCCATATCTTTATAACGACTTCTTATAAGGTGATTTCTATAAAGGTCATGATAGGTCCTGCTCATTTTACCAAGACCACAGGCAGAATAGGTCATAATAACTTCCGGTGCCTGGAAAGTATCTCCTTTTTCAAGTTTCCAGGTAAAGTTCTTGGAACCTATACCCATAAACATTCTCAAACTGTTAAACTGACTTCTGCAGACTCCGGCTTCAAAGTTTCCGGAATATACAAAGGAAAATCCATAAACCTTACCACTATCCTGTGAATCTTCCTTTTGCACCAGAGCCATAAAGGGCTGGAACTGATGGGAAGACTCTCCTCTAAAGGACTCTATGGAAGTATTTCCATAGCCTATATTTCTAAAGTCCATCATTCGCTCCCTTGCCCAGGAACCATAAAGGGTCAGCAGCTTATAATCCTCATTATCCATATCCAAAGTCATGGACATAGCTTTATTTAATACTATTGAATCCGAGGATGTATTTATAAACCTTACAGATCTTGCAATTGCATCACTGTCCTCAAAAATACTATAGGATAAAACAGCCTTTAAGCCTGTTACCTTATCCATAAGCGTAAGCTCCAAAGTCATGGAATCCTTTTCATTTCCAAAGGTTGCAGGAAGGGCATCAAGCTTGTTTTTTCCTGTAAATATATCATAAGATTCATAGCAAAGCTGTACAGCATTGTGACCGTTCTTATCTGTTATGTCTATGCTGCTTACTCTGTAATCTCCCACATTGTTAGTTGAATATTCAAATGGAAATCTATCCATAAAGGAACTTCTATCCCTCATATTTGAAGATGGCGTAAACTGCGGTTCAACCATTTTAAGTAAATATGGTGCATCCTCAGCTTTTATCTTATCCCCATAATAAAGATGACTGACGAAACCCTCCTCATCAACTATTCCAAGCACATAGCTTGTGTTTACTGTTTCTAATACAAATACCCTTTCTTTTTCCAAATACCTGATATCCATAAAAATAACCCCTTCTCATTAGCTAAAGTAATTAACTTAATTTTAATATTTTTTAGCTAAAAAGCAAGGGGTGTATTAAATTCTGTCAAAATAATAGGTACATATATTTTCCTGTCATTTCAAGTATTCAACCAAGTCTGTTTACTAAATAATCCGCAATGACATCTGCTGCCTTTTTATGGCTCTTAAGTCCCGGATGCTGACGTGATCCGTATTCATCCTCAAGTGTATTTGGAAGGGTAAGATAAGCTGCATTTGTATCTTTTGTTTCATCCATGTATCTTGTTACAGCCCGGCTTATGTTAGAAGTTATACCATAGCCCAGCATTCCGTATACCCATAATAAATGAGCATTAGGATAATAGCCTCTAAGCTTTTTCAAAAAGTCTACTATAGCCTGTTCCAGTTTTTCCTCAGTAAGGTTGCCTACTCCAGTCATACCTGTGCAGTCATTGGTTCCCAGATTTATCACAACTGCATCAGCCTGCCAGTCTGATGAATCAAAAGGCTTTCCTGCACCTATTTTTTCATTAAAATCTCCGTGGGCAAGGCCACATACATAGTCATAAATATCCGGGATATTATTTTCCTTAACACTGTCCCAGCTGCAGCAAACGCCCCAGCCTCCCTGGGAAATGATACGAACATCAGCATTTATCTTCTTGGAAATCATATTGATATAATTATGACTTGAGGACATATACATAGATATCCAGTCCATATCCTCATGAGCACCGTAGGTTCCTTCACCGGAAGAAATACTGTCTCCGATAAATTCAATCTTATAATCATATTTAGGAATATCCTTAAAATTTCCATCGCTATAGATACCCTTTACTAACATATGGCAGTCATTATCCTGTCCCATGGCCTGAAGGTCACGGTAGAAAAAGACTCTTTTTACAACTCCCTTGGACATACTTCTAAAGAGACAGATATTGTTGGTGCCCGGCATCAGCATGCTCCTGGCAATAAGAGCACCGTTTATTTCCACTGCATACCAGGGCTCATAAACACTGTAGTCTGCCTCCACTTCTATCCAGAGTTCAGAAGCATCTGAACAGATTTCTATACCGCTGTTATTCCAAAAAAGCGGAATTTCATCCTTATTTATATTTGTCCTTCCATGAACATAGCATTTTTGTACATCTGTAATTTTATAATATTTAAGATCTTTATTTCTATCCTGCGGATTCATTTTAAAAGCTCCTTTTATTTATTGCTAAAAACTTAGTCTTGGTATCAACCTTTTGTCCCTATTATAATAGCTTGCTATTTATCAGTAAACAAAATAAAATAGTATTGTTAAGCATTTGCAGAGAGACTCTGCTTTACAGAAAAAAGTTTTCATATTTTATCATAAGGGGGAATATGATATGGCAAGAAAAGTTAGCGCGCAAAGAGCTGAAGAAAAAACCAGCGCTTTTGCTACCGCAAAGAAAAATATTGTAATTCAGTATGGTTCAAATGAACGCTCTACAGAAGATTTGTTACAGCTTATCAGAAAAGATGCTCTTGAAAAGGGTGTCCAGGATGCTGACTTTGCTGAAATCGATGTTTATGTAAAGCCTGAAGAGCACAAGGTTTTCTATGTGGTCAACAAGACCGTAAACGGATCCATTGATTTTTAATAAGGGGGATATTAAAAATGGCAACTATTTTTGTTGTAGCTAATCAAAAGGGTGGTATCGGAAAAAGTACAACAGCAACAAATCTCGCAGGCATATTGTCAAAAAGTGCCAAGACTCTTCTTATCGATGCAGATCCACAGGGTAACAGCAGCAGTACCTATGAAGCTAAGGTAGATGATGTTGCTACTCTTTATGATGTAATGATCGATTCAGACAAGCTTCCTATTTCAGAAGCAATACAGCATACAGAAAACGGCGATATTGTGGCATCCGATCCGCTTCTTGTTAAAGCCGAGAAAATGCTGGATGGTGATGTAGAAGGCTTTTACAGATTAAAAGATGCAATTGATGAACTGGAGGGATACAAATATATCGTCATCGATACAGCTCCTTCACTTAACATCATTTTATATAATTGTCTTATTGCGGCAGATAAGGTTATCATTCCTGTAACAGCCGATTCCTATGCTATGCAGGGCATACAGCAGCTTTATGATACTATAATGGCTGTAAAGCGCAGACAGAACAGGAATCTTGAAATCGCAGGTCTTCTTCTTGTTAAATATTCCGGCAGATCAAACCTGGACAAGGAAACAAGACAGTCCATAGAAACAAAGGCTTCCGAAATGGGTACTAAACTCTTCAAAACTGTTATAAGAGAATGTGTTAAGACCAAGGAAGCCCAGGAGAAAAAGAAGCT
>JAILBM010000282.1 GCA_024680925.1 Butyrivibrio sp. | reverse complement strand
GCAGGTCTTGGCTGTCTTTCACTTATTTTAAAAGGCGATGGGGATGAGCTTTCTGTTTCTGTACAAAATCGTTTTGTAAAAGAGGCAGACAGACTTGTGGCAAGTGCCAAAAAGAATGGTTTTAATCTCTGCATGGAAGAGAGAGATTTTATCTGGGGCAGCAATATGGAACTATTAAAATATATGATGGTTCTTACTGTAGCCCAAAAGTATTCTGACAGAGCAGAGGCCTATAAAGAAGTAGTGCAGTCAGGTCTTGATTATCTCCTTGGCTGCAACAGCATGGATACAAGCTATGTTACAGGAAATGGTGAGAAGGCATTTAAAAATCCTCACCTTAGACCGACAGCTATGGATGACGTTGATCTGCCCTGGCCGGGCCTTGTATCCGGTGGCCCAAATAAAGGACTTCAGGATGAGAGGGCAAAAGATGTACCGGCCACTTCAGCTCCTATGAAGTGCTATCTGGACCACGTTGAATGCTACTCGTTAAACGAAATAACTATTTACTGGAATTCGCCACTGGTGTTTGTTATGGCGGCTATGCTGTAAAGGTGTAAACAATCTAAAAAAGTTGTAAAATGATTTTAAAACCTTATGAGGAGGGGATATGAAAATTTGTCTGTTAAATGATTCTTTTCCGCCGGTAATCGACGGAGTTGCAAATGTTGTTATGAACTATGCCAGGATACTGACCGAGGAGTTTGGAGATGAGGTTGTGGTGGCAACCCCTAAGTATCCGGAGGCTTCCTATGATGGGTATCCTTATAAGGTGGTGGCATATCCAAGTGTTGATACTACCGGTTTCATAAAGGGTTACAGAACAGGAAATCCTTTATCTATAAAAGGAATAGCTCCGCTACTTGATTTTGAGCCTGACATTATTCATACCCATTGTCCTGCTGCATCCATGGTAATGGCCAGGGTTTTACAAAAGCAGGTCAAAGTGCCCATGGTATTTACCTATCATACTAAGTTTGATGTAGATATAGCAAAGGCAGTGGGGGAGGGCTTTATAAAGAATGAAACAGTAAAGGCGATGATCGGTAACATTGATGCTGCAGATGATGTCTGGGTAGTATCTGAGGGAGCGGGAGAAAACCTTGCTTCTCTTGGATATCAAGGAGATTACCGGGTAGTATCAAACGGAGTTGACTTTCCAAGGGGCAGAGCTGATCAGGCTCTGGTAAAAGAGGTAACGAAGGATTACGATCTTCCGGAAGGAATACCGACATTTCTTTTTGTGGGAAGAATCATTATATATAAGGGAATTCCACTTATACTGGAGGCTTTAAATAAGCTTTCCCAAAAGGGTGTTGAATATAGAATGATATTTGTGGGAAAGGGTCCTGAAAGAGAGCAGTTTGAAAATCAGATCAAGGATTGGGGAATAGCCCTTGAAAGCACAGGTGATGATGGAACAATAACGAGAATTCCGGGAAAAGAAGGAATGAGTGGTAAGGTTATTTTTACAGGCCCTGTATATGACAGAGAAAGACTTCGTGCATGGAATACCAGGGCAGATTTATTTATATTCCCATCTGTTTACGATACCAACGGAATAGTTGTAAGAGAAGCAGCTGCCTGTGGACTTGCAAGTGTTCTTATTAAAGGTTCCTGTGCTGCAGAAGGTATAACTCATGGCCAAAACGGTTATCTTATGGAAGAAAGTGCAGACTCTCTGACAGCTTTGTTAGAGAATCTTTCAGGAGAATTGGATAAGGTTCATCAGGTGGGAGAAAATGCTCTTAATGAAATCTATATTTCCTGGTCTGATAGTGTGAGAGATGCCAGAATAAGATATGAAGAACTCATAAATGCCCAAAAGAGTGGTAAGCTTCAATTAAAAGACGAAGATATACTTGTAGAATATGTAGCCAAGATGATAAATGCAGGTAAGAGCGTTTATGACAAAAACAATGAGTTCCAGGCAGGAATGCTTGATAACTATTATGAGTTCAAGGGAGATATCAAGGAACTTAGAAATGAAATGTCAGACCTCAAAAAAGAAATATCAGAGTTCAAAAATGATTTAAAGAGCGAGATTAAAGAGAACATAGAAGATACCAAAAATAAGCTAAAGGAAAGCGGGCAGGCTTTCAAGGAAAAGATAGATGAGCTTACAAAATGATGAGAGTGCAAAATCCTATAAGGAAATGAGCATTTACCAGATCTGGGTAAGAAGCTTTTGTGACGGAAACGGAGATGGTATAGGAGATTTGTACGGAGTCTATGACAAGCTGGAATATGTGAAGAGCCTTGGTGTGGATGCAATCTGGTTTTCACCTCTTTATCCATCACCAAATGCGGATTTTGGCTATGATATATCAGACTACAGGGATATTCATCCGGACTACGGAACTCTGGATCAATTCAAAAAAGTCCTTAAAAAAGCCCATGAGCTTGGCCTTAAGGTAATCATGGACCTTGTTATCAACCATACTTCAGATGAACATAAGTGGTTTAGAGAAAGTAGAAAAGGTAAGGATAATCCATATAGCGATTACTATTTCTGGAGAGACAAACCCAATAACTGGGAGAGTATTTTTGAAGGCAAAGCCTGGGAGTATGATAAACAAAGAGGACAGTATTATCTTCACATTTTTGCCAAAAAACAGCCTGATCTTAATATGGACAATCCCAAGGTAAGGGAAGAAGTAAAAGCCATCATGAGATACTGGCTTGATATGGGCGTAGATGGTTTTAGGGAAGACGTAATAAATTTTATTTCCAAGGAAGAGGGACTGCCGGACGGAGTTCCTTTTTTGCCTGCTGTTAATGGGATGCCCTATTACAAAGACGGACCTCACATTCATGAATATATGGCTGAGTTTAGAGCTGTCTGTAAGGAATATGACGGATGCTTTCAGATTGGTGAGGGCCCTATGACTACAATCAAATCAGCCATGAAATATCTTGTGGGAAAAGATAAATCACTGGACATGATGATTTCCTTTGACCATATGATGGCCGATTGTCTTTATACGGAATATGTTCACAGACCATTTTCGCTGATAAAGTTCAAGAAAGCCATGACCAGGTGGCAGGAAGCACTTGACGGAAAAAGCTGGAATGCCCTTTACCTGGAAAATCACGATCATCCAAGGATTATCAGCAGATACGGGAGTGAATTCTATCATAGAGAGAGCGGCAGTATGCTGGCGGCCTGCTACATATTTTTACAGGGAACACCATTTATATATCAGGGACAGGAAATCGGCATGACCAATATTCACTTAAGCTCCATTGATAAATACGTTGATGTGTCCAGTAAGACCAATTATCACAAATACCATTTGAAGGATTCTGCAGATAAACGTTTGAAAAGAATATATTTTTCCAGCAGGGATTCCGCAAGAACCCCAATGCAGTGGGATGACAGCAAATACGCAGGATTCTCAAAGGTAAAACCCTGGTTTTATGTTAATAAGAATTATATCAAGGTAAATGTAGCTGCAGAGGATAAGGACGAGAGCAGTATACTTAACTTCTACAGAAAATGCCTTGCCCTTAGAAAAGGCTCAAAGACTTTATTGTATGGTCACTATAAAGAGCATTTTCCCAAGGATAAAAACGTTTATATGTACGAAAGATTTTTGGATAACGAGAGATTTCTGATTGTATGCTCCTTTTCCGGTATTCCTCAGAAGATTCAGTATCCGGCTTCATTTGTGGATAAAAAGGGAGAACTGGTACTTTGTAATTATGGTGAAAAAAGAAATGCAAAGACTCCGGGCTTTGAAGATAGATTTAAGGGTGATATAGAGAATTTTGCTTTAAGTCACAATATGCTAAGGCCCTATGAAGTAAGGGTTCTTATGTACAAATAAAAAAATGCAGATTTCTGTTTAAATATATCAGAAGTCTGCATTATTTCATTGACTTAAGCAATTTAATGCGTTAAAGTATTAAAGAGGGTATTAAATAAAAATTTGGAGGATTCTTATGGTTATCAAAGTTTTGTTGTTACTGGTATTTTTTGCATTAATGCTGACTATCGGCTTTATTTGCAGAAAAAATTCAACGGATGTTAACGGTTTTGTACTTGGGGGAAGGTCTGTGGGACCTTGGGTTACAGCCTTTGCTTATGGTACATCCTATTTTTCTGCAGTTGTTTTTGTAGGATATGCAGGACAGTTTGGATGGAAATACGGAATAGCTGCTACATGGGCAGGTATTGGAAATGCCCTTATAGGTTCGCTTCTTGCCTGGGTTATTCTTGGAAGAAGAACAAGAATTATGACTCAGCATCTTGATTCTGCCACAATGCCACAGTTTTTTGCGGCAAGATTTGGTGGAAGGTCTCTTAAAATTGCAGCCTCTGTAATTACGTTTATTTTCCTGATTCCTTATACAGCTTCTCTTTACAATGGTCTTTCAAGACTTTTCGGAATGGCCTTTAATATTGACTATTCTGTATGCGTTATCGTTATGGCTGTGCTTACAGGTATCTATGTAATCGCAGGCGGTTACATGGCTACTGCTATTAATGATTTTATTCAGGGCATAATCATGCTCCTGGGCATAAGTGCGGTAGTAGTATCTGTACTTAACAGTCAGGGCGGATTTCTTGCAGCCCTTGACGGCCTTGCCAGAGTTACTGATGAAAGTGTCTCAACAACTCCCGGTATATTCGCTTCATTTTTTGGCCCTGATCCAATAAATCTTCTTGGAGTTGTAATCCTTACATCTCTTGGTACCTGGGGACTTCCTCAGATGGTTCAGAAGTTCTATGCTATTAAGAGCGAAAAAGCCATCGCCAAGGGAACTATCGTTTCAACCTTTTTTGCCTTTGTAGTAGCAGGAGGATGCTACTTCCTTGGCGGCTTTGGAAGACTTTTTTCAGATCAGATCGATATTGCTGCAAACGGCTATGACAGCGTGGTTCCAACAATGTTATCAAGTCTTCCTGATTTTCTGATCGCAGTAGTAGTGGTACTGGTATTGTCAGCTTCCATGTCTACACTTTCATCTCTGGTTCTTACAAGTAGTTCAACCCTTACCCTGGATCTGTTAAAGGGCCATGTGATCAAGGATATGGATGAAAAAAAGCAGCTCTTTATCATGAGATGTCTCATAGTAGTATTCGTTGCCATATCAGTTATTATCGCAATTATTCAGTACAAACAGAACGTGACCTTTATCGCTCAGCTTATGGGTGTTTCATGGGGCGCTCTTGCAGGTGCATTCCTTGCTCCATTCCTTTACGGCCTATACTGGAAAGGAACTTCTAAAGCAGGTGTATGGTGCAGCTTTGTATTTTCAACTGTGGTAATGCTTGCTAATATGTTTGTAAGATCTAGCTTCCCGACTCTTTTACAGTCACCTATTAATGCAGGTGCCTTTTGTATGATAGCCGGTCTTGTAATAGTTCCTGTGGTATCCCTGTTTACCAAAAAGCCTGATAAAGCTTTGGTCGACGGTGCATTTGCCTGCTATGATGTGGAAGTTATGGTACATCAGAGTACATCACTTTCAGACGAAACAGAAGGCTGATAGAAAGCGCAACAATATGATAATTGATATTCATACACATACATTTCCGGATAAAATTGCAAACAGGGCAGTAAACAGCCTTAGTAATAAGGCTCATATAGTACCGCATTTAGAAGGAACTATAGATGCTCTTATATCATCCATGACTGATGCAGGAGTGGATGTATCTGTGGTCATGCCTGTTGCCACAAGTGCCGAACAGGTGGTAAAGATTAACGATAGCTCTATCAAAAATAATGAGAAATATTTTGATACTGCTTCAGAAAAAAAGGTTCTTAGTTTTGGCTGCATGCATCCGGAATTTAAGGATTTCAGATATGAGCTGAAAAGACTTAGTGAAAATGGCATAAAAGGAATCAAAATTCATCCTGTATATCAGGAATGCGATATTGATGATGTTAAGTTTCTCAGAATCATAGACTGTGCCGCTGAAAATGATCTTATTGTTTTGACTCATGCAGGGCTTGATGTGGGCTTCCCCGGGGTAGTTCATTGCAGTCCCAGAATGTGCAGGAATGTCATAGAAAAAATAGGTGATTTTAAATTTGTTCTGGCTCATATGGGAGGTTGGGAAAACTGGGAAGAGGTGCCGGATACTTTTGCCGGGACCTGTGCTTATATTGATACCTCTTTTTCCTCTGAGGAGCTGGAACCTTTATCTGACGGATACTGGGA
>JAILBM010000247.1 GCA_024680925.1 Butyrivibrio sp. | reverse complement strand
CAAGAGAACCCTGCTGCAATGGCAATACCGTAAAAAAGTGTAACCATAAACTGGGAATTCATTCGTGTAGATCCCAAAAACGGAATGATTATTGCCACAAGAACAGTTATCAACAACCATGGGGAAATCCTTTCCTTTTTTCCACCACGGAAAAAGCCTATAATCGCAATCCCCATAGCAATCATGGTAGCAAGATAAAGGTATGCATAGTCATTGTAGAAAGTAAACAGCGCCAGCATGCTAAGGCTCTTAAAATACTGATCGTGCCACATATTATAAGAATCAGCAAAACCTGAAAAGCCTGCCTGCTGAACAAGCATAATCGCAAACATCGCTCCCGCACTTAATACAACAGTCAACAGATGTAACAATACATTTTTTAAATCCACATCTGCCAAAAACAATGTAGCAAGTAAAAATACAAAAGCCACTGCAGTACCTGCATCTATAAAAAGCATAAATCCAAGTGTCACACCGACAAAGACAAACCATACATAAAAAACAGGATTGTTATAAACCCTGTCTGCTTCACCCTTTGCGAATAAAGCTACAACAAAGAGCTCAGCTGCAAAAAATAAATAAAATAAATTCAATGCATAAATATTAAAAAATCCGGTAACAAATACAGGCATAAAGGAAATATAAGCTGTTCCCACAAAAGCTGCTATTCTTCCCATAGTAATGCGAAGTGCAAAGAAAACCAGAACAATCATAAGCATCTGAATAAATACCTGATAAACCGGTGCCACTATCTCCGCATTGCCCGTAAAGCCCAGTATGAATTTCAAAACATTGGAATATACATATGACAAAAGATCACTTTTAGGCATTTTAGAATCACTGCCCACCATGGCTGCTTCATAAAGGAAAGTGTTACCTGAAAGCGACAACGAACTGTTAAATACAATATAGAGCCTGTAAATAACCGAAGCCGCCATAAGAAGCAAAGATGCTACTCCAAATAAAAGCTTTGAGAGTCTGTCATTCGTATAGTCCTTATAAAAATAAGTATCCTTTACCTTTCCGGACAAAAAAGTAACCACAGCCACTACAAGTACAGACAGAACTGTAAACACTGTAGTATACAAAATTGTCTGATCATCAGAAAGTAATTTTGAACTATATGCAGAATAAGCAATCAAAAATATAGTAAATACTGTATATATTCCCCAAATACAAAATCCAAGCAAAGTCTTCCTAAGCTTCATCTGATAATTCCCCCGATAAAAGATAAGTGCAGCCGGCACTTTTAATATTGCCGGCTGCCGTATAAATCTTTAAGATCAATCCTCGTCCCAGTTGTGATATACAGCCTGTACATCATCATCTTCGTCAAGCAGATCAAGTATTCTCTGTAAAAGCTTAACATTTTCAGGATCTGTAACTTCTACATAATTCTGTGGAAGCATTGTGATTTCTGAAGAAACCATAGCTATCTTAGCGCCTTCAAGAGCCTCAACAACTGCCTGGAATGCATCCGGAGTTGTAAGAATTTCGTAGCTGTCATCCTCTTCATTGAAATCATCAGCACCTGCATCAAGAGCAAGCATCATAAGATCATCTGAAGACATCTCACATTCTTCTTTATCAATGATGATCTGACCCTTTTTATCAAACATATAAGATACACATCCGGGTGTTCCAACGTTACCGCTTCCTTTTGTAAATGCACTCTTTACATTAGAAGCTGTACGATTCTGGTTATCTGTAAGAGTTTCTACAATAATAGCTGTTCCGCCGGGGCCGTATCCTTCGTATGTAATGTTCTTGTAATCAACTGCTCCGTCAGCTCCTGATGCCTTCTTGATACCTCTTTCGATTGTATCGTTAGGCATGTTGTTAGCCTTAGCCTTGGCAATAACTGTTGCAAGCTTAAAGTTATTGGCAGGGTTTGGACCACCCTCCTTAACAGCTACTGCAATTTCCTTACCGATAATTGTAAAAATCTTTCCTTTTGCAGCATCATTTTTTTCTTTCTTATGCTTGATGTTTGCAAATTTTGAATGTCCTGACATATACCTTAAGTCCTTTCAAATAAAAATAATTACTCACTTAATTTACTCTGTGTTTTGGTGACCAATACACTTTGAATCACATGGTCTTTTACTGACATAATTTTGAAATTAAATCCACCGATATCCACATCAAAATCTTCATCTTCCTCAGGAATCCTATCCATTTTAGAAATAAGAAGTCCGTTAAGAGTTTCAAATTCTTCCTGTTCAAAAGAAATATGGAATTGCTCTTCAAGGTCCTCTAAAGGCGTCTTGCCTTCAATGATAAACTCATCATCATTAGCTGTAGGCTCAATGTATTCGGTTTCTTCATCGTACTCATCAAGGATATTTCCGACAATTTCCTCCAATATATCTTCCATAGAGACAAGTCCCGCCGTCTGACCATACTCATCAATAACAATGACAAGTTGTGTTTTTGTAGACTGCATATTCTGGAATAAAGACTCTACATTTCTTGTCTCAGGAACGAACTTAGGATGTCTTAAAAGTCCCTGAATCTTACGTATCTGCGTATCTTCATCACGTTTCTCATACATCCGCTTCATAGCATCACGCATATTGAGAACACCAATGATATGATCGATATTATCAAGATAAACCGGATATCTGCTGTTGTTATTTTCCAGCATGAAATTAACAGCATCCTTCAGAGTCATATTGCCATCAATACAAATCATGGCATTTCGGTTTGTCATAATATCCTGAGCCTCTTTATCAGAAAACTCGAAAATATTGGAAATCATATCTGCTTCGGAATCATGAAGGACACCTTGTTCCTGACCCTCTGTTACCATGGATCTGATCTCCTCTTCAGTAACATCAGCTTCCTCAGTAACATTTCTGACACCAAACAAATACAATATTCCCGATGCAGCCACTGAAACACCCTTTTCAAAAGGTGCCCATACTGCTTTTGCAATTCTTTCAGGCAAAGAGCATATCTTATCTTTGCTATCGTCGGAATTTGAAGAAATAAGTCCAAGAACTACCGTAAGAATAACTCTAAGTAAAAATACCACTGCCAATGCGATTAAAAAAAGAATCACAAGAATGGGAACTGCCTTAACTCCATCCAGCCGTACTCCAAAAGCGATAATATCAATAAGCAGAACTATAATAAACAAAAAAGCTGTGGCAGAAGGCCCACCATCGTCCATATATTCATCTCCTTTTAATAAGCGTGTAAACACAAAAACACGCAAAATATCACATTAAAATATATCATTATGAAGCCTTACAGTCAAGGTGCTTGCTAGTTACCTGTTTTTAAATTAAAATATTTTCAGGTATTTAAGCTGAAGCAAGGTTATTTTTTCAGCAAATGGGGAGTTTATCGGATATATGTTATCACTTTTTTCAGTTGTTATTTCTGCAATTACGACAGTATTGGTAAGTCTTTTAAAAGGCTTTTTTCAAATAGTAACTTTTTTCCTTGATGTATTTTGGAAATTCATCAGGCTTTTTATTTCCATCCTGCCTGTAACAGGATGTCTTTTTACAGTGTTTTTTGCCATTAACGTCTTTGCCATCATAACAGGCTCTGACCCGCTTCCACCTTCATTTTTCTATCACGCGGACATTCATAACATGAAGGAAATAACAAATGCTCTTACCATCTGGTGGCATAGCATATATATGGAAAGCAGCTCTGCTGCAATAGTTTATGTTTTTCTTGCCATAACAGTTATCCTTTTTATTCCTGTTTTGTGCTGTCTTATAGCATTTTTTACCTTCAGCTTCTCTCTATACTATCTTGGACTGTCCCTGTTAGTAGATCTGGTATGGTTTGCTCTTTGTCTTGTATTTATGCATGAGTCTCCTCTGACGCAGATTACAGGAAGATTCTATCGTCTCTTTCCTGCTGCCGGCACAAGGCACTACGAAAAAAGCTATGAAAAATGGCTTCGCCGCCACCATGAAGATTTCGAAGAAGATGACTTCGAAGAGGATTATGAGAAAAGATCAAGACATCGCAAAAGCTATGATGAAGATGATTTCTATGAAGAAGATGATTATAGTGACGATGAATACGATGAAACAAGAGATGATTTCTATGATGACGATGAATATGAAGATGAAAGAATTGATTTACATAAAAATAAATATAATGAAGATAATTCAGACTATGACGATGAAGATGATGATGATTATGAGCACAGAAATAATCGCAATAATTTAAGGCACAAAAATAAAAAAGTATCTTTTTTCAGAAAGCACCATAGAAACAACGCCTCATATGAAAATGACTATGATGAGTATGAATCAAAAGATTATTATGATAATAGTGATGATTATTATGAAGAAGATTATGATACTGATGATTACTATGAAAATAATAACAATTCTGATGATTATTATAATGAAACTTTCAAAAATAATTATAGCTCTAAGTATGAAAATGATAACAACTATGATTACAAACAATACGAAAACAAATACGATAGTGACAAAAAAAGAAGCAGTCGTGAACAGGAATCATCTGCACAGCGTACTGCTTCCAATATATCATCCTTTGACTTTTTTGCAGGCTGCAGCTCAGTAGAAAGCCTTAATAAAAAATATAAAGCTCTTGTAAAACTGTATCATCCTGACAATTATGACGGAGATACTGCTGCACTTCAGGAAATCAATGTGCAGTATACCGCCGCCAAGAAAAAGCTAAGTTAAATTCTTTGACCATCATTAAAATAAATCCTTGGAACACGCTTGTTGATATCACAGGCAAGCTCATAATTAAATCTGTGACTCATATCTCCAAGCTCTTCCATGGATAAAACTTCATCTCCGTTTCTGCCTATAAGAGTAACCTCGTCTCCCTCTTTAGCTTCCGGAATATGAGTAATATCCACCATAAACTGATCCATGCATACTCTTCCAAGAATAGGTGCCTTTGCTCCATGAATAAGAACATAGCCTTTATTGGAAAGACTTCTTGGATATCCGTCTGCATAACCAACAGGAATTGTTGCTATTCTGGTAAGTCTGTCTGTGACAAAGGTTCCACCATAGCTTACAGGTGTATTTTCAGGAACATCCTTAATATAAACGATGTGTGAATGTAAAGACAATGCAGGTTTTAAAAGGACCCTGTCCCTTGCCACTTCATCTGAAGGCCAAAGTCCGTACAGAATAATACCTGCTCTGACCATATCCATGCTGGCCTGTCCAAAATCTATAATACTTGCACTGTTTGCGCAATGACAAATAGGAATCTTTTTACCTGACTCCTTACAAAGTCTTTCAAGAAAATCCGCAAATACCTTTTCTCTTTCATGGGCATTTGTAAGATCAGCTTCATCAGCTCTTGCAAAATGAGTAAATATTCCCTCAACTTCCAGTTCATCCATAGACATTGCTTTTTCCACAAAGGAAGCACCAAAATCATCAGGTCTTACACCAATCCTTGACATTCCGGTATCAACCGCAATGTGTACAGGCATCTTTCCGGTAAAACCGTTTGCTCTCTTTTTCTTAACACGCTCGCAAAGTTCATCAAGCATATCTACTCTGAATACTGCAGGTCTTATACCTTCATCCAACATCCTGGAATAAGCATAAGGAAATGTATAACCAAGGACCAATATAGGCTTTTTAATGCCTGCATCCCTGAGTTCAAAAGCCTCCTCTGCAGTGGCTGTAGCATATCCCCATATATAATCGATGTCTTCCATTATCTTAGCTATAGGAACAGCACCATGACCATAACCATCAGCCTTTATAACTGCAGTAACCTTAACACCCTCCGGAACTGCCTTTTTAATGTTTTCAAGATTATACAAAATTGCATCAAGATCTATCCTTGCGTATACTCTTGAACACTCTTCTAACATTTACTTTTCCTCCAAATTACGTATATAAACAGCAGTGTTACTGCTGAAATATTTTTGGTAAAGCAGGCAACAAATCACCCGCTATCATAGAATACTCCCCTAATTCATTCTTTGCAAGGTCTCCTGCCAAACCATGTATATACGCACCTATAGAGGCTGTCTTAAATCCGCCTAAATCATAAGCACTCACTGCAGCAAGAATACCTGCAAGAATATCGCCGCTTCCTGCTGTAGCCATACCGCTATTTCCGGATACATTTATATAAATCCGGCTCTGTCCGCAATCTGCCACAATACTTCTGGCATCCTTACATATAATTGTGCAGCCGAATTTATCTGCCATTTCCTTTGGCATAGTCAGAATATTATTTTTGCATTCGCTTACCTTTTTACCGGAAAGCCTTGCAAACTCTCCAAGATGAGGAGTCATTATAATATATTTACCACGATAATCTCGTACAAGCCTTTGCAGTTTCTCGCTTTCCGCTATCAAAGTCAGGGCATCCGCATCTATTATGAGCTTTTTATCGCACTGCCCCAAAACCTCTTTTACTATATGATATGCTGTATCTCCAAGGCCAAGTCCCGGTCCCATTACCACGCAGGTTGCCCATTCAAAGGCACTTTTAAGAGTATCAGAGATTATCTTTAAGTTATCAGGGTCATCGCTGTATTCATAGCACTCCAGCATTGCTTCCGGAAGCTTCGTACGGAGAACCTCAGAGTTCTGAATAGGGGTGAAAATTTTGACCATCCCTGCTCCGCTCCTTAGAGCAGCCTCGGCGGATAAAAGACAGGCCCCGCTAATCTTATCACTCCCAGCTATTATAAGTATCTTTCCAAAGCTGCCCTTGTTGCCATCCGAATCTCTTTTCGGAAGAAGTGTCGTAGCCGGCTCATCATAGAAAAAAGCACCGGGCTTTTTATCCAGCATGCTATCAGCTGTAATTCCAACATCTCTTATGAGAACCTCTCCCGCATACTCTGCTCCGGGGTACATGATAAGACCTGTTTTCATGAAATCAAAGGTTATGGTCACATCAGCTTTTACAGCCTTTTGGCAAATGCTTCCATCTCTTGTATTTATTCCTGTAGGCATATCTACACTTAAAACAAGAAGGTCTTCGTCCTTTGCCTTTTTGCAATCTGCTATAAAATCTATAGCCTCTGCATAGGTTCCTGTAACAGGCCTTGTGCAGCCTATTCCAAGCATTGCATCTACTATAACATCGAAATCCCTGACATCCCGTTCTTCTTTAATTTTCAAAAAAGGTCTTTGAGGAATACCGTACTTTCCGGCAATTTTTAACTGATTTAATAGCGCATCCGTACACTTGGTATAGTCACCAATAATAGACAGACTTACTGTAAAACCATGTTGTTTTAAGATTCTGCCTATTGCCACACCGTCGCCGCCGTTATTACCACAGCCTGCAAGTACCAGCGCCCTGGGCTTTTTGATATTCTTATCAAGGCACCACTTTTCCACATAATCCGTACAGCTAAGGGCTGCCCTCTCCATGAGAACTGCCTGAGGCATACCAAAAAACTCTATGGTATTGCGGTCATATCTTTTCATCTCATCGGCATTTACTGCGTACTGCATAATTCCCTCCCTTTTAAGAAAAAGCCGCACCAAAATAGTGCGGCATAAACTCAGTCTATATAATTTCTTCCCGCATCACCATCAGGAGTCCTGATAGGATGCCTTCTATCGGGATCATAGGTCATATCAAAAATTTCTATGACTTCAGGCCCGAATATTTTGTGCATATAAGAATAAATATTAAAATTCTCCATTTCCTCTTCCTGAAGCTTTATAATATTCTTCTTAAGTTCTATTCTAACCTTTCTGATCCATTTATCAATCTGATTTATTTCTTTGGTATTATCATGCATCTGCTCGTAACAAAGATCCATGGTGGCAAGCATAAGCTCATAATTGACCTTATACATTTCTCTTGGAAGATCTAAAAGCTCATCCTCATGATCTTCAAGCTTCCTGTTACAGTCTTCAATAAGACGCTTGGTTTCCTGAAGCTGATGCTCAATCTTCTTATCTCCGGTCCTGGATGCCTTATCTCTAAGAGGCACAATTTCACCCAGGAGTTTTTTCTTAAGTACTTTTATCTTTTTGCACTCATCATGAAGAGCGGATTCCTGGTCAACGAGCACATTTAATTCTCTCTCAAGCTCCTCTATTTCCGGAGTTTTCTCCATTTCGGCAAAAAGAAGATGCCATTTCTCATCCAGTGTCAGGATGGGGATATTCTTTCCTTCAAGAGCCGCTTTAAAATCATTGTCTTCTCGAGGCATTTAAATCTCCGTATCTTTATGGAAAACTGTACACAAAAAGGCTTACTCTTCGCTTCTGGTCATCTTATATGAAAGCTTCATAAGACTGTCTGAAAGGTGTACATTCTCAACCTGCACGCCCTTTGGTACATCCAGATCCACATGGGCAAAGTTCCAAAAAGCCTTGATGCCACACTCAATAAGTTCCTCTGCAACTTTAACAGCCTGGTCCTTAGGAATTGTAAGAACTGCTATATCTATATCGTTCTTTTTGACAAAATCCTTTAATTCATTCATCGGTCTTATCTCAACATCATTGAGCTTCATACCGTGAAGGCTTTCATCCTTATCAAAGGCTCCTATGAAAACAAAGCCCCTTCTTGTAAAATTAGTATAATTTACAAGAGCCTGGCCAAGGTGACCTGCACCCACAATAATAAGCTTATGCTGCTGATCTATTCCAATTATCTTACCTATTTCATTATAAAGGTACTCTACATTATAGCCGTAACCCTGCTGTCCAAAACCGCCAAAATTGTTAAAATCCTGCCTTATCTGCGAAGCAGTTACTTTCATTATATCACTAAGTTCCTGAGATGAAACCCTTTCAATGCCCTGATCCTTAAGCTCTCCTAAGAATCTAAGATAACGTGGAAGTCGACTGATGACCGCCTGTGAAATTTCCTTATCTGCCATCGTAGTTTCCTCCTGGTCAAAAAATATTTCAACACCCTATAAAAATAATTGTTAATATTTCGACAATACAATAATTATAATTATCCGTTAAAAAAATGTCAATACAGATATTTCAAGGCTTCTAGCGGTTTTTCGTTCATTTTGAAGTGTTATTTAAAGGCAAAAAAACAGACCGGTATTGACACCTGCATTAAGCTAAATTTCATATAACTTTTTTACTATATTTATCTTAAATTTATCTAAAAAAAGACCACAGGTTCCGTCCGGTATCCATATGCCTTTCATAAAAAGCACACAGACCTTTCCGATACCCGTGGTCTAAACAGTTGTTATATCCTTTTTTTACTGGAAGTTTGTAATAAGAGCAATAACTCTGAATACAAACAAGACAAAAATAACCCAGATAATAGGAGTTATTTCTTTGGCTCTCTTTGTAAATACCTTTACAAGTACCCATCCGATTATGGCTACCATAATACCGTTTGAAATAGAATAGGTCATTGGCATTATGAGCATGGCAAGATATGCGCCAAATACATCTGCAATATCTCCGTCAAACTTTATCTTGGCAGCACTCTGAACCATGAGCATACCTACATATATAAGTGCAGGAGCTGTTGCGAAGGTAGGAATAGCAAGAAATACAGGGCTAAGGACAAGTGAAACAAGGAACATAACACCTGTAGTAAAGGCTGTAAGACCTGTTCTTCCGCCTGCTGCCACACCTGCGCCTGATTCAACAAAGGAAGTAATTGTAGATGTACCAAGACATGAACCAACTACCGTACCTGCTGCATCTGAAAGAAATACCTTCTCAACTCTCGGAAGGTTACCATCCTTGTCAAGAAGGCCTGCCTTATCAGCAACGCCTACTACTGTGCCTACTGTATCAAACAAATCAACATAGAAAAAGCTGAAGACAATAGCTATAAACTGAATAATATGGCTTGCTGCCCAACCGAAGTTGAATTTAAATGCTGTCCTGGTAATTGCTCCAAGCTGAAGACCACCTGAAAAATCAGGAAATACAGTAGCACCTGTATACCAGCCAAGTGCCTCTGCTATCATGGCAAGAATCCATGTAGCAAGGATTCCTATAAGAACCGCACCTTTTACATTGTAGTAAACAAGAACAATTATAAGAATGAGTCCCACCAGACATAAAATAAATTCCGGGTTAGACCAGCTACCCATTTCAATAGTTGTTGCCTCAGAAGGAACTACAATACCTGCTCCCACAAGGCCAATAAGAGCTATAAACAGACCGATACCTGCAGAAATACCGTATTTAAGATTCTGAGGAATATCATTTATAAGCTGTTCACGGAATTTAAAGAATGAAAGAATAATAAAAATAAGACCTTCTACAAATACTGCCGTTAAACAGATTCTGAAAGGATCTTCCTCTCCTGCAAGCTCACCCAGACATACTGTATATGCAAAGTAAGCATTCAGTCCAAGTCCGGCTGATAATCCAATAGGATAATTAGCAAGAAATGCCATTAAAAATGTTGCAAAGGCAGATGCCAGAGCTGTAGCTACAAATACACCGTTAGCATCCATTACTGTTCCCAAAATACTTGGGTTAACTGCCAATATATAAGCCATTGACAGAAATGTTGTAAGACCGGCAACCACTTCAGTTCTTACAGTTGTGTTGTGCTCCTTGAGCCTAAACCATTTTTCCAACATACTTTTTCCCTTCTTCCCTAGACGGAATCTATAATGAAATATAGTAAGATTATTGGTACTATTAAGTCAATAATTGTACCACGAAATCATAATAGCACACTTTGTATTTTCCTTCCATGAAATATTTGAACAAAGGACTTATAAATGTTATTATTCTGATTGTTACAAAAATTGCACACAGGCTATGATTGGAATTTAATTATGATATTATCTACACACAATATTTGTAAAAGCTTTGACGGGGTGGACGTTTTAAAAAACGTCTCCTTTCATATAGAAAATAACGAAAAGGCTGCCATCGTCGGAATAAACGGCGCAGGCAAAACCACTCTTCTTCGTATTATTATAGGAGAGCTTGCTTCTGATGAGGGTGAAGTTACCTTTGCCAAGGGATGCACCTTTGGATATCTTGCCCAGAATCAGAATATCGACGGTTCCAATACCATTTATGAAGAACTTAAGGAAGTAAAAAGAAGTGTAATAGATCTGGAAAACAGCATAAGAGAAGCTGAACAGCTTATGAAAACCCTGACCGGGGATGAACTTAATTCTCTTATGGACAGATATACTGCCATGACTCATCAGTTTCAGTTAATAGACGGTTATGCATGGCAAAGTGAAGTCCTTGGCGTAGCTAAAGGTCTTGGATTTGCCGATGAAGATCTGGATAAAAAAATATCCACTCTTTCCGGTGGTCAGAAAACAAGAGTTGCCCTTGGTAAACTTCTTTTGCAGAAACCTGATCTTATTATCCTGGATGAGCCTACAAACCATCTGGATATGAATTCCATAAAATGGCTTGAAACCTACCTTCTTAATTATAAAGGTGCAGTACTTATCGTATCCCATGACAGATATTTCCTTGATAAGATTGCAGGTAAGGTAATCGAAATTGATGGAGCAAAGGCCACAAGCTTTATAGGCAACTATTCTGATTATGCAGTCAAAAAGGAACAGCTCCGTGCCATACAGTGGCATGCCTATATCAATCAGCAACAGGAAATCAAACATCAGGAAGCAGTTATAGAAAAGCTCAAATCCTTTAACAGAGAAAAGTCCATAAAGCGTGCCGAAAGCAGAGAAAAAATGCTGGATAAAATTGAAGTTCTCGATAAGCCTTTGGAAATTCGTGATGATATGAGAATCTCCCTGACACCTTCCTGTGTAAGTGGCAAAGATGTCATGCAGGTGGAAAACATAGCCAAGTCCTTTGGCAACGAACACCTTTTCAAGGATATAAGTTTTGAAGTCAAGAGAGGTGAAAGAATTGCCATAATAGGCGATAACGGAACAGGTAAAACCACCATGCTCAAGATGATCAACGGTGTTGAGAGCTTAGATGATGGCAAAATAACTCTCGGCACAAAGGTACACATTGGATATTACGACCAGGAGCACCACGTACTGCATGATGAAAAGACTCTCTTTGAAGAGATTTCCGATGATTATCCAAGCCTTAACAATACTCAGATACGTAACACCCTTGCGGCATTTCTTTTTACCGGAGAGGATGTGTTTAAACGTATCGGTGACCTTAGCGGTGGTGAGAAGGGCCGTGTTTCACTGGCAAAGCTCATGCTCTCTGAGGCTAACTTCCTGATCCTGGATGAGCCTACAAACCACTTGGATATAACCAGTAAGGAAATTCTGGAAAGTGCACTATGCGGCTATGAAGGAACAGTCCTTTATGTAAGTCATGACAGATATTTTATAAATAAAACTGCTACCAGAATTTTAGATCTTACCCATGGAACTATGGTTCCATATATCGGAAACTATGACTATTATCTGGAACATTCTCCTGAGCAAATGGCAAGACTGTTTCCAAATGATACAGCTCCTTCAGGTCCTTTTGATAACAGAAAAAGTCATTATGATACAGAAGCTACCGGCACCACTACTGCCCAGACTTTGGATAGTCAAAATGCTGCTTCTTCAAATTCAGGTCAATTGGACTGGAAAGCTCAAAAAGAAGAGCAGGCCAAGAGGCGCAAAAAAGAAGCCGCATTAAAAAAATGCGAGGATACAATAGCTGAACTTGAAGCGCGAAATGATGAAATAAATGAAGAAATGTCAAAGCCGGAAGTTGGATCTGACCTGGCAAAATTAAGATCCCTCTCCGATGAACAGATTGATATCCAGTCTAAACTGGAAGCTTTATATGAAGAATGGGAAGAGCTGTCTGAATAAGACAGCTTTTCCCATATCTGAAACTTATGCCAGTGAAAGAGCAATCTTCATCATGTTGGTAAAGGTTGTCTCTCTTTCTTTTGCTGTAGTTTCCTCTCCTGTTACAGCGGAATCGGAAATTGTAAGTATTGCTAGAGCATTCGCTCCGCAGGCTGCCGCATTGGTATAAAGAGCTGCAGCTTCCATTTCTACTGCAAGTACACCCATCTCAGGGAAGGACTTTCCAAGAGTTGTTGTCTGCTGAACATAGAAATTATCTGATGAAAGAACATTGCCTACATGGTAGGTTACTCCCATTTCTTCAGCCTTATCTGCTGCCTTTCTCAAAAGTTCAAAACTGCAAATAGGAGCATAATCGCCGGGCATTCCAAAGTTTCTTACGTAATTGGAATTGGTGCAGGCACCCTGGGCAAGAACAACATCTCTAATCTTAACATCAGGGCTTAAAGCACCGGCTGTACCAATTCTTATAAGATTCTTACATCCATAGAAATTCATAAGTTCATAAGAATAAATACCGATGGAGGCACATCCCATGCCTGTACCCATAACAGATACTCTCTTACCTTCATACATTCCTGTGAATCCCAGCATATTTCTTGTGGAATTAAACTGTTTTACATCTGTAAGAAAATTATCTGCTATATACTTTGCTCTTAAAGGATCTCCCGGAAGCAGGACTGTTTCCGCAATTTCACCGGGCATAGCCTCGATATGTGGTGTTGGTGTATTGGCCATAATTTTACCTCTCTTAATAAACGATTAAAAAAGCCCGGTGGAATTTCCGCCGGGCAAATTTCCATATATATTATACCATAGATAATTACTTCAGGATATGAATAGAACCAAGTAAAGGAATCTGTCTTGTTTCTCCTGATGCTGCTCCCACAAGAGCCATTATCCAGCAGACAAACATGAATATGCTCCACATCCATCCAATATAAGGTATATATTTAAGCAAGCTGAATAACCATATAACCAGAGCCTGATTTAAATGAAATTTTACATAAGGATCATTTTTGTCCCCTGCAAGGGCTGCAACTATAAGTCCGATAAGTGTAATATAAGCTACGATACCTGCTGTCTTAGGACTCATGGCGCTGTTTGAAGGCTGCTGATTGTAGCCGTTGTTATTAAAGTTTCTGTTCATGTTACCCTGGGCATTATTAAAGTTGCCGTTGTTGAAATTGCCGTTATTGAAATTTCCATTATTAAAATTTCCATTGTTAAAATTTCCATTATTGAAATTTCCGTTATTGGAATTTCCGGCATTGAAATTTCCTGCGTTGCCATTGCCGTTGTTAAAGTTTCCGTTATTAAAGGTACCATTATTAAAGTTACCACTGTTAAAATTTACGGAATCAGCATTGGCATTATCATTGTTGCCCATATTTTCCCCTGGGGCCTGGGCAGCTGCAGCACTGTTGTTCATATTCTGATTATTGAAATCATTCTGCCCGCCATTAAAACTATTATTCACATCCATTTTTATTTTCCTCCAACATAAAAATATAATAGAATGATAGCACAATATTTTCAATAAATCATTAAATCCTTTTTAAGTTTTTATTTAAGATCATCTTCAGATCTCAATAAAACTACTGGGCAGCTGCAATTCTGTCCTCAGCAATCTCCGGTTCCTCAGGTTTACCCAAAAGATAACCCTGAATAATATCTCCGTTTACCTTTTCCAGCATCTTTGCCTGGTCTTCTACTTCAACACCCTCTGCCACCACATGACAGCCAAGATTATGGGCCATGGTGATTATTGTGGCAATCATCTTATCATCTCTTGTTACCAGATACTGGTCTAACAAAGACTTATCAAGCTTAAGCTCTGAGAAAGACATATTATTAAGATAACTGATAGAAGAATAACCTGTTCCAAAATCGTCGATGGAAAGCTTTATTCCGTTATCCGTAAATCTCTTCATATAGTTTTTTACCTCTTCCCGTTCTGATAAAGAGGCGCTTTCTGTAATCTCAACCATTATATTCTCTACAGGGACATCATACTTTTTTAACAGTCCCAAAAGATATTCCGGATAATCCTCATCATAAATCTGAAGAGTTGAAAAATTGATTGAAAGAACAGGAAGCTTTTTATAGGCGGCTCGCCAGTTTGCCATCTGTCTTACAGCTATTAAAGAAAGCTGCCTTCCAATAGGAATCATAAGTCTGTTTTCCTCTGCCACCTTAATAAATTCACCGGGATAAGCATATCCGTCCACCATTCTAAGCAGAGCTTCAAAACCGTACAATGTTCTGTCTTTGACATTATACTTGGCCTGATACAAAAGCTTAAAGCCATCATTAACTATAGCTTCATTTAACTTATGAAGAATTATCTTTTCTCTTTCCGCTGCTTCCAGTAGTTTATCATCACAGATAAAATATCCGCTGCGCTCCGAATTTTTGACCTTCTTGATTCCTGCATCAGCAAGCTGCTGCAAAGTCATAATATTTTTGCCATCCTTAGGATATGCAACAACGCACATACTGTAGGAAAGATTTATGGAACCGTCATCATTTATAAAGGGCTTATCCAGTTCCTTACAAATTCGCTTACAGACTTCTTCATAATAAATAGGGTCAGATGAATCTATCAGAATTAAAAATTCATCTCCGCCGTACCTGGTCATGTAAAGCTTTTTGGTACTTTCCGTATAATTGGTTATTCTGTCTACAAGAAGCTTTAATATAATATCTCCGCCATCTCTTCCAAGCTTGTCATTGACCTTTTTAAATTCATTAAGACTAAGACTGAGCTGTGCAAATTCGTGACCTGCCGCAATCCAGTCCACCATCTTCCTATTGCTCCAAACCTTATTGGGAAGCCCTGTCAGATTGTCATGGGTAATAATATAACTCTGCCTTCTCTGATTTCTGAACATAATGGCAATAATTATAAATAGAAGCACAATTATTACCAGTACAAAACTTACCAACGCAGGATATTCTTCAAAAATAGTCAGGTGATCATTATAAATAACACTGCCCTTTGGCAGGGACATACGTTTAATATTAAATCTTTGAAGCTGATCATAGTCAAAGGTTGGAGTACCCTCTACCGTTTCAACAATAGGAACATCGCTTACTGCAAAACCATTTAAAATATCAACACCAAGAAGAGCCGCATTGTATGCCGTTTTCTCAAAGCAGGCTCTGTATCCACCAAATGATCCGTATCTTCCCGCAAAGTCACTGACTACAAAAACAGGTGCAGGACAATTATTTGCAAAAAGCGTAATTCCAGACTGAGTATCAAATACATCACCATCAGCATTTCTGCTGTACATACAGAATAATATTATGGTGTCATCGGGAATATTTTTAAGCCATGATACCATGGCATTGGCCGTTTTATTTTCGGTATCCACCACAGATATAGTAAGATCCGGGTTTTGCTTCTGGTAATTTATGATTGAGTCTCCGATGGCTTTGCCGGTGAGGGAGGAATTCGTAACAGCAATCACCTTATTTCTTTTTGGAAAAAGAGATTTCATAAGATCAAAATCATATTGGAGATTCATTATATAAGAAACCCCGGTTATGTTCTCTCTCTCTTTGGCTTTATTTATAAGATCCATGGAAGTAACTGTGGTAAATACAATCGGAGTATCTCCAAAAAGCTCTTCTCCATAATTAAGTACAAAGGCCAGAGCCTCATCCTCTGCGCAGAATATAAGATCGTATTTATCTGATTCTTCATATTTTTTCTCATAAAATGAGAGAAAATCATCTTCCCACTGAGTTACTCCGTCAACTGAAGTATAATCATCTATAAATTCAAAGCTCAGGTCATATTTTATGGAATTCTCCGTAAGAGCCTTCTCTATTCCTACGATATTTTCCTGAGTAGAATCCTTGGAAATATCTTCTGTCGAGAGGTATAGAATATCAAAGCTGTTGGCAGCACCGCTTGCTACAGCAGCTGTATTATTTGCAGACACACCAATTAAAGTTCCTGCAACCACTACCATGATCATCAAGAACTTTAATGCATATAAAGCCAACCCTTTTTTAGATTTAAATAAGTCAGCAACGAAGCTCATAAACATCCCTATCCTGCAAAATATCGTAATAAATATAACTTTATTTTAGCACCGAGTTGCTGACTGTTTATTTTATATTTGGGATAATTAAATTAAAAAAATATAAAATATTAATAGTAAATTCCTTATGGCAGAATATACCTGACTACCGGTATCTTTCTTATAATAAATGCTGTTACGATAATCATGGCCATTATTATAACCGGGCCGAAAAGCAGCCTATAGAGAAGTGAATAGGTGTCAAAGCCAAATATGGCAGGTACAATTCTAAGGAATATATACTGCATAAGATAAACAGGAAAAGTATATTTTCCAAGGAAATTTATTATCACTGCCTTTTTTGCATCCTTCATAATAAAAGTACCAATGTCTTTAAGAAGCACAAACACCGCTACCGAATACAAAAGGCTTGGTATATTGGCATAGCCTTTGTAGGTGTGTACAATTCCGCCGGCTGCCATAGATGAAGTATAGGTACCTATGATATGAACAGACAGTCCTGCAATTCCGGCAATGTATATCACCATTTTTTGTGACCTTTTTAGCTCTGCATCATTAAGGAGCCATCCCAAAACCGGGAAAATCAGAGTTCCTGTCACAGCAGGTATAGTTAATGGAGTATTCATATCAGATCCTGATATCATCTTAATAAAAGGAATCAGATGATTGAGCACAAAGCCAACAGTAACAAGGTATGTAAAGACCTGTCTTCGCCTTGACTTTTCCACTGCCGCAAACAAAGGCAAGCTCAGATACACTATAAATAGATCCGTAAAAAACCAGAACAGATCCACCACCGTATTGCCACTTATGGCCTGGTAAAGGTATTTGGGTGTAATTTCATTTAAGGCAATAGCTCCCTTTAAAACTTTACAGGCTATAAAGAAAAGGCTCCAGAACACATAGGGCACAAAGGTTCTGAGAATTCTCTTCTTAAAATATCCGGAAAGACTTACCCTGTCATAAAAATCCATAAGAGTAATTCCGCTTATCATAAGAAATATTGGAACTGCAAAATAAAAGACAGATTCTATTACATTGGCACTCGGCCACCAGTATGCATCTGCCCCGAATTTCCAAAAGCAGCTGTTGGTATGCAGTATCAAAACCGCCACAGCCGATGCCACACTTAAAAAAGTAACATAATCTATCTTCTTAATATTATTATTCAATTTATATCCCCCGCGAAACTTTAATTTATTAGCATGGCTACATGTAATTTGCTTAATAACTGATATGATTACCAATATCCTTTTTACATAACTTAAATCATGCACATTCTCTATGTTATATTATGCAGGTTGTTCAGCACAAGGATTTTGAGGTAATAATAAAGAATTATTAATAATTGGGAATGGGATTTATTTTCAGGAAAGAGATTGATTTTTTGAACCTTTGTTTGGAGGTTCTTTATTTTTTGAGACTTTGATTGGAGATGCTTTGATTGAGGGAAATTTTCTGGTAGGCCTTTTTTTAATTATCGTTTCCTAGGCCTACTTTGTATTTTTGCCGTTTTTTCAATAGGCCAAATACGCATTTCATATTTCCAGGCCTACCTTTTTAGCACAAAAATACGGAAAACAAACCATTTGTTTATCTTTTTTTATAGTTTTATTATCGATAGCAATAGAACGTTTACGTTTTGTTTTAATTATGATAAAACGGTAGGCCTGACTATATATTTTTATATTTGGCCTACTCGCTATAATCGAAAAAGGCAAAGTAGGCTCAGAACTAATTATTTCTTTTTAAGCCTACTATACAGGTCAACTACTTACATAAAGCTGTATTCACCATTATATACTTAGAACAATCATATCAAAAAACAATCAGATGATAAGTAATTTATATGTTCCTGCAAGGAAATTATCTATTCTCATTATTATTGTTAAGGGTTCACTTTTTCAATTAACGTTATTATTAAGTTAAATGTTCACAAAATGGTAATAACTCTTTTAGGTTTACTTAAAGTTTACCGTGTATATTCATAATCAAGAAATGAAACAACATTTCCCCCTCATAAAAACACTTTTTCATTAAAAACAAAGCCGAGACAGTCCAAGTGTCTCGGCTTCCTCCCTTTTATGGGGTGATTATCTCTATACTGACAAGTTTAATCTCTATGTGAGATGAGCCCAGGTGCCAGGTTCAATGTCATTTAGATAAGCCCGTCCACTTTTTCAATTGCATATTTATCTTAAATCAGAGGTGAAACAGCCTCTGATTTTTTTGCGTTTTTTACAAAAAAAGCTTGACA
>JAILBM010000146.1 GCA_024680925.1 Butyrivibrio sp. | reverse complement strand
GGCAAGAAATGAAAAGCATCGCTGAACTTAAAAATGATGAATACATTTCGAACGCAATTATGAAGAAAATACCAATCTGGCACTGGAATATAAAAGATATCATATTTGCGGATACGTACTCCTTTTTCTGGATGCGGTTCTTGCCTATATAATATGGCTTGCAGCAGAATTTAAAGGTGTGTGGATATATCCAGGCATACTTATTTACGGAATAGCTTTTTATTCTTTCTATTCAATAATTCTTGCAATTTATAATCTGGTAAAAAATATTAACAGTGAAAGACCTATGTATAGAGCTGCCAGAATAGCAAGCTTCACTTCTGCACTTGTATCAATGTTTTCTTTGGAAATAGCCATGATGGCTAGATTTGGCAAGGATAATATTGAACTTAGACAAAACATGACAATCTGGACCGGGTCAACAGTATTTATAATTGTAACTTACATGGCTATAACAATGATTGTAAAGGGAAAAGAAAAAGAAAAACGTTTTATAGGTTTCTAATGATATTTTTATTAAATTTGCTTAGAAATTTATAAGGAATAGACATAATTTTTTATTAAACATCAATTGTAAAATGCGTTATAATATTTTGTTGTATGGAAAAGAAAGTTAAGAACAGAAGGGGAAGTACTTGAATACAGATAATATAACAGTTAATACACAAAGCAGTATCAGGATAAAGGGAAGTAAACAGGTGATTTACTTTGACCCTTTTAAAATGGATAATGCTACTAATGATGCGGATTTTATTTTTATAACCCATGACCATTATGACCATTTTTCACCTGAGGATATATTAAAGGTTTCCAGGAAGGACACTGTTTATGTTGTGCCTGAGAAGATGAAGGAAGCCATGTATGTTTTTTCAACAGATGAAAAGAAAATACTGGGACTTAGACCCGGGGTTGTAAAAGAAGTGGGAGATTTAATGATAAGGACCGTTCCCGCATATAATACAAGTCTTTTAAGGCCTTTTCATAAAAAGAGTGATGGCTGGATTGGATATGTTATTAAATTAGATAATCAGAGAATTTATGTTTCAGGTGATACAGATCCTGTTTCTGAAGCTCTGGAAATTGTTAAATGTGATATTGCTCTTGTACCTATTGGCGGAACCTATACCATGGATGCAAAAAAGGCAGCAGAATTTGTTAATAAACTTAAGCCGGAAATAGTTATTCCTACTCATTACGGCAGTATTGTGGGTGAAATGAGCGATGTTGATACATTCAAAGAAAATGTCAATAAGTCAATAAAGGTTGATGTCAAATTAAAATAAAAATGATATAACTGTAAAACGTTAATGAATTATAATAATAAATTAATTTTAAAAAGCCGCATTCAAGCGGCTTTTTTTAAGGTTTGTGATTGCATCTGTGGCAATCTCGTTATAATTATTATAAGTCTTTTTACGGGAAAAACAAAGAAAATATTCTATAAAAAGTTTATAACAATCTGTTTATACGTTTAATCGTTTATTTTTTCTGTATACAATTAGCCCTGCAATAATTATTATCAATAAAGATATGATTGAAATAATCAATATTTTTCTAATTATACCGGAATTTAAAGCATTTGCTGTTACAGGGTTAAGTATAATATACTCTGCAGCAGGCACTATTACGCTACATCTGCTTCCCTCAACAGAAATAACACTAAGTTCTGAAATTTCCCCGCCATTTACGGAATAAACCTTGACATTTGATGCATTCTGACCATTTGGCATTGATGCGGTAAGGGTAATATCGCTGTCGGCTTCTCTGTTGGTTTTATAGCTATAAATATAATATTCTGCGTCATTTCCAAGATAAGCTGAAATCCTGGAATTTATTTCTTCATAATTTTCTTTGTCTACTGTTACCAAAGCAGCAGTAAGCTTTGGCGCTGAGCCCTCTTCACTATATTCTGCTGAAATAAACCATCCTGTATCGTTGTCCACAGCAGTTAAAGAACCTTTACTTGAAGACATACCCGGCATTGCGTTTCCAAGAGCACCAAGATTGCTTTCGCCTCCTGTAACCTTACTATCTATGCCTTCAACCTGAAGATATACGCCTACAGCTCTTTTGGCTATTATTGAAGACAGATTTGGAATAGCTGCCTTTAAATCTCTGGGCTGTACGGTGAAGTTAAGATAATATACACTATCAGAAAGTTCTTCTCCGGCAGCTTCTATCAGCTTATCAGAAAGTATATCTATATATGAATCAAACCAGCCGGCATCATAGGTATTTCCTAAGGTAGTGGTACCGCCTATTTCGGCAATAATGGAGCAGTCTTTCATATACTGATGGTATTTATCTCGTAATTCTTCATTTTGGAAGATAACATTAAATAAAGGAAAATCCTTGTAAAATTCTTCAGCACTTTTGTTGTTTCCGGCTTTAAACATAGTATCAATATCGAAATTGGCAGTAGCTTCAAAGGTACTCGGGAAATAACATCCAAAGGATAGATCATAATCCCATGGAATAATCTGACTTATACCCTTTGTATCTACATATAGTCCAAAGTTGTGATATTCCACAAACATATCATCAAGCTGTACAAGGAAACTGTGAGTGGCAAAATATCTAAGTTCTTCATCTATATCTATTACTTGGGAGAGAAGATCAAGATATTCTTTGCTGTTAACATCTATGGAATTTCCTTCAAAGTCGGTACCGTTTGATAAAGCACAGAGCTTTCTGTCCCATTCCATTACAGTAGGCAACATGTTCTGAACGTCTTCATAAGTATCCACATCCCCATTATATAAAGGTGAATCGTCTTCAAGCAGCTCCTCATAATCCAGGGTTGTGTCTTCAACTTTTACAAGATAGTCGCTAATGGCATCTTTATCTTCTTCATAGAAACGTTCAAGTATTGACTGCTCCATGGCTTCCACCATGAAATATACTCCGTAATATTCACCATTTATATAAAGCTTTGAAAGGGCATAGGCAGGTGTCGGAAGACCCATTTCAGTCATAAGTTTTAAGGAAAAGTATTCCTTCATCATGGATTTGTCAAAAAAGAAATTGTTAAAGCTGATCTTTTTCACACCATAAAAATTCTGGGTTTGGCCATAATCCTTTTTCTTAATATATTTTCCGAAGTTTACAGTAAAGGAAAATCTGTCACTGCCTGGATTATCTGTGTAAGTGTGGGAAAGAGTATAGCTCCCCTTTGTCTTTAAACCTGCATATCCCAGGGTAGTATCACCTATAGTTACACTTTCAGTCATAACACTCGGCTTATCTGCAGCATTCTGAAGCAGATAGTTAAGATTGGTTTCGTCAATGATTATTTCTACCGTCTGGAGCTCCTCTAAGGGAAAATAGTCCATATAAGCGCCTTCACAGGACTCTCGTTGAACCTCTGAATTGATAGTATAATCAGATGGAGGTGTATTGTTAAGTTCGGACTCTTCAATAATATCTTCTGAAGTTCCGTGAGAAAGCTTATAATCCTCCTGAGAAAAATTTTGTCCGGGTTGCCCAAAACCCTGACCGGATTCATTTTTACCTGCATTGTCTGCTGCTGTAGCCGTTACTGTGGTAAACGGACAAGCTAAAGACATGGCTGAAAGTAAAAATGCAGTCCCCAATGCAATAATTTTTGATTTCATACCTTCTCTCCACATTTTTCTAAAATATTTTAGTTATCCCCATAACAAATATACCATACAGCCATGGTAATTATTAGAAAAATAATATTAATTCACAATATGTTCACGATTTATTGATTAATGGAATTAATTCAAAGTGAAGATATTTTTAATGTTTTTTTTATTGGAAATTTATAAGATTAAAAGACAGATTTATAGAATAAAAAAACAGCTTGAAATTATTATTTTACACAAGCAAATTTTGTGCCATAATAAGCGGCATCTACAGAATTGGGAGATGAGGATGCAGTATCAACAAAGGCACCACATGCAAGACATGTAAAAGCAATAATTATAGTTAAAATGAAGTAGCAGATTTTTTTTGTCATGATATATCCCTCTCTTGTTATATTATTTATATATTTATATACGAAAAATAAAGAAAACAGGTACATTAGGATGATATAAAAGAACAAAGAATGTCGCTTGCGACATTCTCGCGCCGAGCGCGGTTGCATTTATGCAACATTTACCTATCGCGCGAGTGCGCATCCTTAGCGGAGCGTTTTTTATATCATAGGAAAGCAATTTCCTATGATATAAAAAACCATATTCATTGTCTGCTGTTAATACAGTAAACAAAGAATATGGTTTTTAAATTGCAAATAGAAAATTCAACTGTTATCAAAACTGCAATTAAGAAGTAAAATCACCTACACTCTGCTGGCACTTTTCACAGTAATAATTTCCGTTAAGCAGGATTTTAACATAGGCATTTGATCCGCAATTACCACATACAGGCATGGCAGCTGCAGCGCTTTTAACACCCTTTTTACCTGCATTACGGCGATTGCCGGTCAGAGTCAGACCACCGTTAACGGCATCCAGTTCTTCATCATTGATAATATTATTTTCATCTGCCATATCTATTACCTCCTACATATGGTGCATTATTTGTTTCTATTTATCCATTTATACGATAACAATCAATTTAATGTACATTAATTATACATCATTTAAAAAGTGACGTAAAAAGAAATATAAGAGGCAATTTAAAGGCTACATAGATCAGTGAAGAAATTCTATGGATTTAAGGCTGCAATTGCCGCTTCCTTTATAAGTTAAATACAATGGACAAATGCCATTTACAGATTCAAAACGGCACTCATGTGAAGTCCATATATTGCTGGAATCGATTGGTTTTATTTCTCCAAGGATTTCGCCATTAAGAGAAGTTTTTACTTCAAAGCTTCCATGGAAGTAAGCTCTTGTCTTAATTCTTAATCCGGTGACATTTTTTAGATCAAAATATTTAAATCCAATGGTAGTACCATCTACTATGTCTTTTATGTAGCCTGTATTGCGGTCATCATCACCGCCTTCCTGAACAACTCTTGGTGCATCTTTTTCAACATATAGCTTATGCTCTTTAGTGAAGATGTTGCAGGCTATATAAGAAGGATACTCACCAATATCTAAAAGAGGTCCACCGTTTAAGCCGCATGATGTAATTTCAACCTGGGAAATTTTTCCTTTATCATCGAAATAAATTTTTTCAGCGCACCCCTGTCTGCTAAACCAGGTACCATTGGTATGTCTGTGATAAAAAATGTACCAGTCATCATCTATCTGAACGATGCTTCCGTGATTATTTGCGCCATATGCGGTTGCTTCATCGGCTTTCTTGTAGCTGTCAATATGGAGGTCACAGTTACTTACAATTACACCACCATATTTATATGGTCCCATTGGACTTTCGGCAGTAGCATAACAAAGTTCATGCATTACTTCGGAAGAGTAGATAAAATAGTATTTATCACCTCGTTTTCGTATAGATGGAGCTTCAAAAAATGCATGACCCTCATATTCTGTTCCTTTACTGTAACAATTGCCGGGAGCTATGAAGGAAGGAGCATTCTTTACTGTGAGCATATCTTTATCAAGTATTGTGAGCATTGCGCCATGCCTTGAGGCATCATTTTGACCGCAGAAGCCTGTAAATAAATAGGTTACACCGCCTTCTGTAAGGACTCCGGGATCAAACTGTGGTTCATCGCCTTCCTTTTCTCCAAGTCTTGTACCATCTTCATAATGAACATATCCGTAAAATTTAAACGGTCCTGCTGGAGTATCACTTACAGCTACAGATACAACGCATACTTTATCCAGTACGTAATAAAGGTAGTATTTGCCATCAGGTCCCACTGTGACATCAGGTGCATACAGACACATGGAAGAGTCTGTATTAAGTGGGTCGGCATTTTTAGGATAAATAACTCCTTCATATTTCCAGTTTCCGAGATCATTTACAGGTGCAGACCAGCATACATAATCTCCAAGGCAGAAGGTTTCACCATCATAGAGATCGTGGGAGCCGTATACATAGACCCTGTTTCCAAATACATAAGGCTCACCGTCCGGAATATATTCCCAGGAAGGAAGATAAGGATTAACAGCTTGCTTACGGCTATTTTGTCTTATACCGCCTTCAAGCTTTGGTAGGGCTCCGCAACCTAAGAATTCCATTTCACTTAGAGCTGTTTTGGTATATGGTCTCCAGACAGGTAAAGGAAGTCCATCATGTCCAAGTCCGTTAGGATCATGGTATTTAACAAAATTTGAGAAGTAATCACTCATTTGGTGGGCAAGATCAAAATGTCTTCCAACATAAGGCCTGTGGCTCTTTTCAAGGGTATCAAAGAAAAACCATAGGTCGCTGGAGTGAAAGGTTCCCGGGTATCCGTCACCTTCGTGATTATCAGTTGGTATATCCGGATCAAACCTGTAATAATAAAAGCTTTGCTCGGATTCGTTTTCCAAAGCCTCTGTAAATGTAGCTTTAACAGATTGTTCAACCATATTTACAGTATTATCTATAAATTCATCTGTTGTATTACCTGATATAACAGGAACCTTGGCACAATCCCTGTTTATGAAACGTTGTACAGGATCTCCTGTGCAGAATATTCCATCACATATAGGATTCATTCGTGGGTGATTTGCCACAAAATTATTGTATCCTGCAAGTAATTCTTTATAGCCGATATTACGGGCCTGATCAATATTTTTTACCCCAAGAGAGTCTAAAAATTCTGCGCCCAGGTCTTCGGCTTTAGATAGGCTCAAGGGTTCGAAAATACTTTCTTCCTTATTCTCAAGCTTTATAATGCCGCTTATTATAACAGCGCCCTTTATAATATGATAATTATCAGGACAGGTGAGCTGATGCATTACACTGGCACCACCTGCTGACTGTCCTGCGATTGTTATTTTTTCCGGATCACCGCCAAATGCTTCAATATTTTCATATACCCAGTGAAGACCTGCTTTTTGATCAAGAAGTCCAAAGTTGCCGGGAGCATCAGGATTTTCGGCAGTTATATCTTTATGGGCCATAAATCCGTAAACACCAAGCCTATAGGCTACACTAACAACTATAATTCCTTTTTTTGCAAGGGCTTCACCGTTAAATTCCATCTCAGCAGTGTAACCCCATTGAAATGCACCGCCATAATACCAGACAAGTACAGGAAGCTTTTCATCTGTTTTTTTGGCAGGAGTCCAGACATTAAGATACAGACAATCTTCATCTATGGAAATGTCAGGATCTACATGAAACTCACGACAATAAATATCAGTACCAAGGCCCGGAGTATCCTGAGCGGAAATCGGACCAAACTCAAAGGCATTTAAAATTCCATCCCAGTTATTGCAAGGCTGGGGAGCGCGCCATCTGTTTAAACCAACAGGTGGTGCAGCAAAAGGAATACCTTTATAAACTGTAATTCTTGGATCATTACCGGGAAGTCCCCGTAAAAGTCCGTTTTTTACTTTTGTAGTTCTAAGCATTGTTTCCTCCCAAACACATTATTTTATGTTCACTTCTAATCGTAATTTATATTTTTTAAAAAGAGCTTTCTAATCACTTATTGCTCTTAGTTATCTGTAAGTTGCTGTATTTACTGGTATTAGCAAGTATTGAAATCTGTATAGCAATTATTTGCTAGTTAAATATTTGATATTTTTTTATATTCATATTTGTCAATCAAATTTGATTTAAATTAAGGGTAATTACAATGCGATTTCGAAAAATAAAACACTCAAAAACATATGTGTTGATGGCAATGTTAACTATTGGGTGTCTGACAGGATGCGGTAGCCATAAAAATTTACAAAAAGCAGAAACAGGAGATGATAGTAAAATGTATAAAACAATTATACCTTTAAACAGTTATAAAAAGAATGATGAACATAATCCGGTGATGACATATCGATTTGGTGCAGACCCATATGCACTTGTTTATAACGGAAGAGTTTATCTATATATGACAGGGGACAAAGTATCCTATGAACCTGACGGAACCATAAAAGAAAATACATATTCGAATATCAATACAATTAATGTAATATCTTCAGAAGATTTAGTAAACTGGACCGACCATGGAACAATTTATGCTGCAGGAATTAATGGTGCAGCTTCATGGGGTAAAAATTCCTGGGCACCGGCAGCAGCTTACAAAAAAATTGATGGTAAAGATAAGTTCTTTTTATATTTTGCAAATAATGGGAATGGAATAGCAGTACTTACTGCGGATAGCCCTATAGGACCTTTTACAGATCCTATAGGAGGACCGATCATATCAAGAGATACACCAACCTGTAATGAGGTTACATGGCTTTTTGATCCTGCGGTACTTATGGATGATGACGGGTCTTGTTACATATATTTCGGTGGAGGAGTTCCAAGTCCTGATAAAGCTTCAAATCCCGGGACAGCAAGGGTTGCAAAGCTCTCAGAGGACATGATAAGTCTGGAAAAAGATCCTGTGGCCATAGAAAATGTTTCCTACTTATTTGAAGATTCGGGAATAAATAAAATAGGTAACACTTATTATTATTCTTATTGCACTAATTTTGATGTTACAAAAGAAGCTGAAAAGGAACATGGTTTTTCAAAGGGAGAGATTATGACTATGAAGTCAGACTCGCCTATGGGACCTTTTGAGCCATGCAATCCGGTGCTCAAAAATCCTGAAAACTTTTTTGGAAAAGGCGGCAACAATCATCACTGCATGTTTGAATTTGAAGGGCAGTGGTACATTGCATATCACTCCCGTATATTAGAAACTGCCATGGACATGGATGGGGGTTACAGAAGTACAAATATTGATAAGCTCGTTATAAATGAAGAGTTAGAGCCTGATACAAGTATTGGAACTAAAGAAGGCGTAATGCAGACAAAAGGTTTTGACCCTTACAGAGAAATTCCGGCTGTTACCATGTGCAGCCAGGCAGGTATAAGCACAAAGCAGTTTGGAGAAGTTTCAAAAAAATATGGCTCAGGTGATATGGTGCTGTCAGGACTTTGCGACGGTGCATGGACAAGTATAAATCAGGTGGATTTTGGAAAAGAAGGAGCCTCAGGACTTAAGGTTAAGGTAACAGGAGATGGTTTTGGAACTATCAGCTTATGTCTTGATGATGTACATAGCGTTCCGTTTTGCACGATAGATGTGGATACAAGAGGAAACAGGGAAGAAGAGATAAGCGCTGTTTTAGATGAGTTTACTTCAAAAATAACAGGAATACACACTGTATACTTCCTGTTTGGTGGAAGTGATTATCAGGTGTATTCCTGGGAATTTATAAGGTAACTTTCTTTTTGTTTTTTCCAAGTCCTACTGAGTAAAGAATTCTGTATTCGCTTGGGGTGCAACCTTTCTTTTGCTTGAAGGTGCGATTAAAGGTAGAAATACTTGAAAATCCGGATTGCAATGCAATATCCGTAATGGTCAGGTCATTTCTTGTAAGGAGAACTTCTGTGGCTTTGATTCGCTGATCTATCAAATAGTCATAGAAGGTACAGTCCATATATTCCTTGAATAATCTTGAAAAGTGGAACTTGGAAAAGCCGCTGTTGGCAGCAACTTCGTCCAGTGTAATATCATAAGCAAAGTTTTGGTCAATATATTCTATGGCATTATTTAATTTTTCAAAATACTCATGTCTCTTTACCGGTGTGCTGTCTGTAAATATGTTGATCTTACTGATTCTGTATCTTGAAATAGTAGTCATGATCTGGAATAAATGAGAATAAATAGAAAACTCATAAAATTCCGTCTTCTGGAAGTATTCATTCCAGATTTGTGAAAACAGATCAAATATTTCTGAATAAATAGGAGCACAATTTTCAGGAGTGATATGTATACAGTTCTGCAGCATTGTAACAAGACTTGAATAGCCTCTTAATGAAGAAAAAAAGTCAATGTCGAAAAGGCATACATATCGGCAACCGTTTTTAGGTGCATAGAGTGCATGAGATTTACGCGGAGGAATGATAATTATCTCTCCGGGTAAAACATGATAAGATTCATTATCAACTTCTATATCATAGTAGTTTTCAATGGGAACAATTATTTCCAAAGCATTGTGCCAATGTGAGGCATAGTTACAGGACAGTTCGTTATACCATATTCTTAAAGAGCTGTCTTTTGGGAAGATCTGCTGCTCTTTATTGTTTTCGATTATTCTGGTAGTGTAGTCACGATTCTGTTCATAATAAGCCAGTTTAATGTTTTCATCCTTTTTTTTCATATTTTCCCCGCCCCTTTCATAACGTAGAAAAATAATAACATTTTTTGATTATTACGACTTCTCAAAAATTGCTATCGCTTGTCGAATAATGCGAAAAATGAATAATAAAAAATGCCTTAAACTTCAATGTGTTATGCAAGGTGCACAAAAAAGCTTATTTTTTTTTAGACAGGATATCGCAATATCTGAACAAGATGTTGCAAAAACTGGTAAGCAATAAATGGATAAAGTCTATATTCTAATATTTGTCAACTTAATAAACAGATAGCAAAAAATGATTACTTGATTTGGGAGGGTGAGTTGATGAATAGATGGGGCAAATCTATAGCATCTGTTTTGACAGTGATGACAGTAATATCCGCAGTTGGGTGCGGGAATGCTGCTACAACACAAGTCGCCGGTGCAGATACTGCATCATCAGTTTCAGACTCAGAAATGAAAGTGGAAAATGTGGAATTAAATAGTGAAGAAAGCCGGGAACAGATACCCGCCTTGAGGGATACGGTTGAGAAAAAGATGGGATGCCGCATAGGGTGCGCTATTACAGGAAAAGAACCCTGGGACCCTAAAATCTGGGATATAGTTACCACTCATTTTAATGCGGTAACGCTTGGTAATGAGCTTAAACCTGATTCTCTTTTTGGTTACAGCGTAAGTAAATGTCCGGGAACAAAAGAAGATGAGCTGAATGGAGAAACGATCACAGTACCGGTGCTTAATTACAGCAATCCCGAAAAGATTCTTAACAAGATTCTTAAATGGAATGAAGCAAATCCTGACAGGCAGATAGAAGTAAGAGGACATGTGCTTTTATGGCATTCGCAGACACCGGAATGGTTTTTCCATGAAGACTATGACAAAACCAAAGCTTATGTTTCAAAAGAAGAAATGGATAAAAGACTGGAATGGTACATAAGAGAAGTGCTTACCCATTTCACATCAGAAGGAAGCCCTTATAAAGATCTTTTTTATGGCTGGGATGTGGTAAATGAAGCAATTTCAGATGCTACCGGAACATACAGGACTGATCAGGAAAAACCGGAAGAGGATTTACTTGAGGACAGACATGGAAGTAATTCCAGTTGGTGGCATGTATATCAGAGTGAAGAGTTTATAATAAATGCTTTTAAATATGCCAATAAGTATGCTCCATCAGATCTTGAGCTTTATTACAACGATTACAACGAATGTAATGCTCAAAAGAGAAATGGAATAATACAACTTCTTAAAACTGTTAGGGCTTCGGAAGGCACAAGAATTGATGCCATGGGAATGCAGGGACACTACAGTATGGACGGACCTTCATATACAGATGTTGAAGCATCGGCCAAAGCCTATGGTGAAGTTATTGGAAATGTTCAGATTACAGAGTGGGATCTGAGAGCGTCCGAAGGATATGACGGAAGTGATGAGGCCAAGGAAAAAGAATATGAAGAACAGAGAAAAATATACAACCTTATGTATTATGCTCTTCAATCAGCCAAGACCTCAGGTGTAAATATTTCCGGAATTACCTTTTGGGGAACAATAGATTCGCTTTCCTGGTTACAGTTCAGATCTGATGTAGGCGGAGGAAGCAATAAAGAACAGACGCAGTGCCCATTGTTATTTGATGAAAATTATGAACCAAAGCCTTGTTTCTGGGTATTTGCTGAAGAATAAAAAAAGGATCATTTGACATGAACAAAACATTACGAAAAGTTTTAATAGTTTGTGGAGTCCTGGTGGTAATCATTGGTTTATGTGTACTTCTTTCCCACAGAGAAAGAGCAGACTTTCATGAAAAGTATGCTGACACGGATTTAAATCAGGAAATCGAAGGAATGGAACGTACCGGAGCTTACAGTAGATATTTAAGTGACCACGAGAAAGATGAAAGACCTTCGGAAGATATAGAAATTAATATAGAAGATTATGAATCAGCCGGCGATGTACATAAAGATGAAAATGGTATTTATACGGCTACAGGTTCAGAGATTAGCTGGAAGGTAAACGTTCCAAAGAAAGGAATGTACCGGATATATATTGAATATCTGATACCTGAATCAAGGGGAGTTGCAGCAGAGCGAACTGTAAAGATAAACGGAGAGATTCCTTTTGAAGATGCAAGAAATATTGCTTTCTCAAGAATGTGGATGGATGGCGGAGATGTCAAGGTAGATAACCAGGGTAATGAAATAAGACCCAGACAGGTAGAATATTTTGACTGGCAAAGTTCATATTTCAGAGATGATATGGGATTCGTAGCAGAACCCTATCTGTTCTATTTTGAAAAAGGTGAAAACGAACTTGGTCTTATAGCAGATAATGAACCGATGGTTATTTCCGGGGTAACCATCAAGGGAGTTGAAGAAAAGCCTTCCTATGAAGAATACCTTGCGGAAAATAATTATAGTCAGGCCTCTGATCAGGGGCTGAATTATATTCAGGTGGTACAAGGTGAGGACTCTTCCCTAAGATCAGAATCCTCCCTATATGCGAAATATGATCGTTCCTCACCTACCACAGCCCCAAACAGCGTTACTCACACAGTACTTAACTATGTGGGAGGAGACAGCTGGAGAACCTCGGGACAGTGGATAGAGTGGAAATTTGAAGTGCCGGAAGATGGCTATTACAACATAATGGTCAAGGCAAGACAGAACTACGCAAGGGGATCTGTTTCCAACAGAAAAGTTCTTGTGGATGGGGAAGTACCCTTTAAGGAACTGGAGGAAATTTCCTTTGAATATTCCAATGATTGGGACTGTCTGAATCTTCCATATAATATATACCTTTCCAAGGGTGAACATACTGTTCGTCTGGAAGCTACTCTTGGAGGCATGGGAGCAATCCTTGAGCAGATGGAAGATTCCACCTACAGATTAAATCAGATTTACAGAAGAATTCTTGTATATACGGGAGCAAGTCCTGATGTTTACAGAGACTACCATATAGACACAACTTATCCGGAGATTATGGAAGCTATGGATCTTGAATCCAAGCGTCTATACAAAATAGTAGATGATATGGTTGAGTACAGTGGTCAGATGGCAGATAACATAGCCACAGCCCAGACTATTGCACAACAGCTTGAAAGATTTATAGAAAAACCGCAGAAGATAACTACTGAATTTACTACATTCAAGGATAATATTACAGCACTGGGTACAGCGCAGCTTAATATGAGCGAAACTAAGCTGGATGTTGATTATCTTGTAGTATCCGGAACTTCGGCAGAGCCAAAAAAGGATAAGGCAGGATTTTTTGCTAAGGCATGGCATGAAATGAAGTCATTTGCAGCCTCCTTCTTTGTTGACTACAACTCAGTTGGTGATGTTTATGAAGAAACCGGAGACAATGACATTGTTAAGGTATGGGTACTGACCGGTAGAGATCAGGGAACTATTCTTAAATCCATGGTTGATGATGATTTTACTACATCAACGGGAGTAAAGGTTAATGTAGAAATCGTAGATCCGGGAGCTCTTTTAAATGCAGTACTGGCAGGAAGAGGACCGAATGTGGTTCTTTCCGTCGGAGCTGATCAGCCGGTTAACTATGCATTAAGAGGTGCGGCCGAGGATATTACGCAATTTGATGGCTGGGAAGAGGTTTTATCCCATTATTCAGAAAGTTCTTATGAACAGTACAGACTTGATGATCATATATATGGAATTCCTGAAACTCAGACCTTCAATGTAATGTTCTACAGAAAAGATGTACTTGAAGAAATGGGACTCGAGATTCCAAATACATGGAAAGAATTGATTGAATTGCTTCCTACTATTCAGGGAAATAACCTTTCAATAGGAATTCCTACGGCAGCAGGCAGCAGCGGTGCTACTGCGGCAACTACAGCAGTAATGTCAAATGTACCGGATCTGTCAATGTATTTTTCACTGCTTTATCAATATGGCGGCGATATGTACAACGAAGCGGGAACCAAGACTACAGTTAATACTGAGGCCGGAGTTAAGGCTTTTGATGACTATGTAAGATACTTTAATGATTACGGAATACCTACAATTTATGATTTTGTCAGCAGATTCCGTTCAGGAGAGATGCCAATAGGTATTGCACCATATTCAACCTACAATACGCTCATGGTTTCAGCGCCTGAAATAAGAGGCCTTTGGGACTTTACACTTATCCCGGGAACCATAACAACAGATGAAAATGGCAAGACCTATTTAGACAGATCCGACTTCATAACCGGAAATGCAACCATGATGATAGCCACTGATGATGAGCAGCTTAAACAGGATTCATGGGAATTCATGAAATGGTGGGCAAATGCTGAAACACAGGTGAGGTTTGGCAGAGAGATTGAAGCTCTTCTTGGATCTTCAGCAAGATATGCAACAGCAAACAGAGATGCTTTTGTAAACCTTTCATGGAGTACGGATGATATAGAAGTACTTAATAAGCAGTGGGACGAAACCGTTGGAATAAGAGAAGTTCCAGGTGGTTATTTCACAGGCCGACACATTTCCAATGCTATAAGAAAGGTAATAAATGAAAAGGTAGATTCACGAGAAACCATTATTGATTACTCAATTCTTATAGATGAAGAAATTAAGAAGAAACGAATTGAGTTTGGTATGCCGGTAGATTAGGAGAGCTTGAAATGAAGGAATATCTGCAGAAATATTTAATACTGCGAAAACATAATTTAAATGTAGCCTGGAAAAAAGCCAAAAATCGAAAGATGTGCTACTTATTCCTGGCACCCTATGCAATTCTTTTTACCATGTTCTATATATTTCCTGTGGTGGCTTCAATATATTATAGCTTCACTTATTACAACATTCTTGAAGCACCAAGGTTTATAGGATTACAGAATTACATAAGTCTTATCCTGCAGGATGATATTTTCCTTGTGGGTGTAAAAAATACATTGATGATAGCCCTTATTACAGGACCCCTTGGATATATATTGTCTTTCCTGTTTGCGTGGCTGATCAATGAATTACCAAGATGGATAAGAAGTATAGCGGTAATCGTCTTTTACGCACCGTCCATTGCCGGTAACTGTTATGTCATCTTCTCTGTATTCTTCAGAGGAGATGCATACGGATATGTAAATGCTTTTCTTATGAATGTAGGACTTATAGATAAACCTAAGCTTTGGCTTATTGATCCCAAGTATATGCTTCCGATATGTATGCTTGTTATTTTGTGGATGAGCCTTGGAACAGGATTCCTTTCCTTTGTAGCAGGTCTTCAGGGTGTTGATAGGGCACAGTTTGAGGCAGGATACATGGATGGAATAAAAAACAGGTGGCAGGAGCTTTGGTACATAACACTTCCTAATATGAAGCCTATGCTGATGTTTGGTGCGGTTATGTCAATTACTACATCCTTTGGTGTTGCCGATGTAACAATGGCCCTTTGCGGTTATCCAAGTACAGATTATGCAGCCCGTACTATTGTTACTCACTTGTTTGACTATGGTTTTTCAAGATTTGAAATGGGTTATGCCTGTGCAATTGCAACAATATTATTCCTTATGATGATACTTTGCAACAAGGCAATCCAGAGTCTGTTAAGGAGAGTTGGAACCTGATATGAAGAGAAAGCTTATTAAAAAAAGAAAACCAAACAGATCAATAACCGGAGATATAGCACTCTACGTTTTCCTGGTGCTTGTAGCTGTTGTAATGGCTTTCCCAATTATATATGCAGTGAGCAGTGCTCTTAAGCCACTGGACGAGTTATTTAAATTTCCACCGAGAATTTTTCCTCAGCATCCAACTATGGATAATTTCTCAGATCTGTTTGTAACAATGGGAAAGTCCTGGGTAACTTTTACAAGATATTTATTTAATACAGCCTTTATTACCTTTGTGGGTACGCTGGGGCACTTAATAGTTGCATCCATGGGAGCATTTGTACTTGCAAAATATGAATTTCCGGGAGGAAAAACATTTTTCAAGGTTGTAACCGTAGCGATGATGTTTACCGGATGGGTTACACAGATACCAAACTACCTTATTCTTAACAAACTTGGTTGGATAGATACGTATTGGTCAATTATTATACCTGCTTTTGCATCTCCCATGGGACTATTCCTTATGAAACAGTTTATGGAAGGTCTTCCTACATCTCTTATTGAGGCTGCCAAGATTGACGGTGCCAATGAATGGAAAGTATTTGCATCTATAGTAATGCCAAATGTTAAACCTGCCTGGATGACACTGATTATCTTTTCGGTACAGGCTCTTTGGAACAATAAGGCATCAACCTATATCTATTCAGAAGAAAGAAAAACACTTGTTTATGCTCTTCAGCAGATTCAAAGTGGTGGAATTGCAAGAACAGGACAGGGAGCTGCGGTACTTGTAGTAGTAATGATAGTTCCTATTATTATATTCATTTTCTCAGAAAGTCAGATTCTTGAGACCATGGCTAGTTCAGGTCTTAAGGATTAAGGTGAAAGGTTGAAGCAGTATGCATAACAAAAAAAATATTATAAAAACCGGAATAGTTATACTTGCAGCTGTAGCAAC
>JAILBM010000144.1 GCA_024680925.1 Butyrivibrio sp. | reverse complement strand
AGCTTTACAGGTGGTAGTAAATACTGCATCACCGTGCGTTTCTGTACTCCATTTGAGATCTGTGGCAGAAGTAAGTGTGGTATTATCATCCATAAGTGCACTGGGTGTTACATCTACTCCGCTATCTTGCTTAATGGTGCCGTCTGGATAATAAACGTTTTTCTCCGGATTTGCAGCAGCTGCAGATAAAGACAGGCTTCCTAAAAACACAGAAGCGGCCAGGATAAGGCCATAAAAAAATTTTTTCCTCATTTTCTTCCCTCCTAAAATTATTATTAAGAACACTGTATTTATGATACTACCAAGTTAGAACTAATAGTAAAGTATTTACAAATTTAAAGAATAAAATTTTTGTAGACGGTGCAAAGTTTCGCAAATAGGTCATTCCAAGGCGACTAACGTCGAAGGGCCTATTTGCCTCTTGAATCATGTTCTCACGAAATCCGCAGTAAATGCGTGTTTCTGATTGAAGGTGACGAAAACATATACTTTTATTGTATTTTAACTTAGAATTGAGAAAAAATTTATATGATTACTATATAATTATTACATTGAATATCTTGAAATTAGGGGTATCCTCATACATCTGAAAAAACACGACTTTGATAAAGGGGATTATATATGACTATAAGTACAAGCAAAAAAACAGATATTATAGCATCAATGTTTATTCCGGCAGCAATTTCAATGATATTTACATCTCTTGCCAGGTTTCTTGCAGGTACTATAGATGGAGTCATTACAAGCAAATTTTTAGGGCCTGATGCATACTCAGGGGTTTCATTGTTTGCACCAATGGTGAATATAATATTATTATTTGCCACATTTGTTTCAATGGGATGTCAGGTGCTTTGCTCTGTACAAATAGGTGAAGGTAAAAAGGAAGAAGCTAATGCAGTATTTTCATTTGCTGTGCTCTCCGGACTATTTGTGGCAACAATATTTGTTTTACTGGGGCTGTTTTCTCCGGCTTTTTTAGTCCGTATATGCGGAGTGAAAAGTGTAGATAATGCTGAAATTTACAATTATATGATGCGTTATCTAAGCGGATACCTGGTAGGTATTCCTGCTTTGATTCTTGTTCAGGTTCTCGGACCTTTTATTGTTATCGATAATGGAAAAAAATTGATAACATTGTCCGCATTAGTTCTATTTGCAGGAGATATCTGCTTCGATTTGATCAATGTCCTTGTCTTTAATGGTGGTGTGTTTGGAATGGGGCTTGCTACATCCCTATCTTTATGGCTTCAGGTAGGTGTCCTATGCACACACTTTTTTTCCGGAAAAGGATATTTCCATATATCTCTTGCAGGCTTTAGAGTGGGATTTTTACCGGATATATTTAAGAATGGTGGCCTTGTTTTCCTAAGAACATTGGCTACAATCCTGCGTGATCTTCTTACAAATTATTTGAACTTATCTCTGGCAGTAACAACAGCAGCTATAGCAGCAAAAGGAATCCAGACAGACTTAAATACTCTGATGTTTAGTATTGGAATAGGAATCAGTAATGCGGTGCTGCCTATGACCGCGATGTTTTATGGGGCAGATGACAGAAGAGGCATGAAAAGATTGTTTAAATGCTTCATGAAAACAAGCATTGTTACAGCCGGGGGAATGGGGATAATCATGTTTCTTGGAGCACCGCTTATCACTATGCTGTATACCAGCGAATCCGAAGTGGTATCTCTTGCCAACTTTGGTATCAGATGTATGGCCGCCGGGCTCCTGTTAGATACGATCGGGATGGTTTTTCAAAGCTATCTTCAAGGAATACAAAGATTAAAACTTGTAAATTTCTTATGCTTTGCAGAACGATTTTTTATTCCGGTAGCGATAGCCTTTGTAATGGGTTTAGGTTTTGGCTCAAAGGGAATACTTGCATCCATTGCCATCGGAAAAGTAGTTTTGCTAATTATCATGTTTGTCATTATTTGCTTTTATAAAAAAGGATTGCCAACCAAAATTGAGGATTTTATGCTCCTTGATGATTCATTTGGAGTAGAAGAAGGTGCAGAACAATATGGCATTGTCAGAACCATTGATGACGCTGTTAATATCAGCGAAGAAGCAAGAATTTTTTGTATTGAACATGGATGGGAAAAACGGAAGGCAAATCATGTGGCGCTTTATGTGGAGGAAATGTCAACAAATATAGTTAAACATGGAAAAACAAAGAGTAAAGCCGGAATTTATGCAGACTATAGGCTCTATTTAAAAAATGGAAAGCTGTACATGAGTCTGAGAGATTATGGTGAAGCTTTCGACCCCACAAAATATTATGAGATTCATAAATATGATGATGCAACCAGCAACATAGGTATACGTCTGGTGGTTAATCAGGTTAATAAGATCAGTTACACTTATTCATTTAACAGTAACTGTACAATGATTCTGATGGAATAGGAGGAAGTTTATGAATAAATTATATTTGCATCTGGGTACCCCAAAGACAGCAACTACTGCTATACAGTTTTTCCTGCACGACAATAATGAAAAGCTTCTGGAGCTGGGATATGAATTTCCTGATACTCAGGCTGATTTTAAGGATGATCGGGGCTTTGCTCAGATCAATAATGATGAATCGGCATATGCTAATGGAAATATAATTATGGATGCGCTGGTTTTAAACGCATATAACAAAGGCCAGGAAGCATTTGATGAAGTTCTTCAATATGTATTCCCGGATATGGCGGAGTATTACAAAGCTGTAATTGCAGATAATAAAACGAACTTTGAAGCATTTGTAAAGTATTTAAAGGATAAACTTGAGAAAAATAATGTCATTTTATCTTCTGAAAATCTGTGGACCTTTAATTATGATTTTTTGGAAAGATTTGCAAAAGAATTTGGAGACAGGATTGAAGTAATAGTTTATCTAAGGCGTCAGGACTATTATGTAGAGTCTATGTGGAATGAAGTTATTAAGCTGGGGGTTGTATGCGATATCGCTGAAGATTATCTGTTTTACATGTTAACAGAAGAAAATGATAATCATGGACTCCGCTACAAATCAAGACTAAATAAGATAGCAGCGATTGTTAATAAAGAGCATATCCATGTAAGACTTTATGAAGATAGTACTATCCAAAAAGATGGTGGAATATGTTTTGACTTTTTAAGGACTGTTGGAATAGATCCTGAAAAAATTGAGTGGAAAAAAACAAAGAGAAAAGTCAATGAGAGAATTAGTGGTCCTGCCGTAAATATGAAGAGGATATTCAACGAATACCTGCAACATAAGGTTGGAGGGAAGGAAGAAATATTAGATCTGATACCGGAACACATAGGAAGATATAATCGTATTTTTTATAGACTTAGTAATGAATATGTAAAAAACCTTAACGGAAAAGATTATTATTTCTTATCAGATTTCAGACTGCGAATTAAAAAACTTTTTGCTGCAGATAATGAATATATTGCCCGGGAATATTTGGGAAAGGAACCGGGTGAAACATTATTTGAAGATGA
>JAILBM010000136.1 GCA_024680925.1 Butyrivibrio sp. | reverse complement strand
AGCTTTAGCTAGAATATGTGCAAGTGAATGACGATAAACTTCTAAAAATTGTTCCTTTTCCATTTTTTCTCCTATCCTGCCCTGTAGGCAATTTACTACGTGCAAGCTTTTTTACAAATAAAAAATCCCTTGCACTACTATAATGTAATGCAAGGGACGTAATTAACGCGGTTCCACCCTTGTTGCTATCCTTGGATAGCCTCTCAATTTGATTGTAACGTAATCAACGTGCTCTATTAAAGCCTCTCAGAGGTGGTTTTCAAATATATCCGGCTCTATCGCTCTCACTCAGGTACCCCCGGCGATTATCCCTGTTAACCTTCCATATTCTACTGTCCTCATCAACGATTTAAGTTTATATAATGATAGTAGATTTTTCTACAATCATTTCTACATGAGATTTTAGTAGATAAAAAAAATTATGTCAAGCCTTCTATTTATTGGCAATCCGAATTATTTATTCTTTCCGTGACATTTCTTATATTTTTTACCACTTCCGCACGGACATGGATCGTTAGGATAAATCTTCATCTCATTCTTTACAGTTCTGGAGTTCTTCTGCTCTTTGTAAAGTTCTTTTCTCTTATCCTCATCAAAGATCTCTTCCCATTCCTTAAGACCATAGAGCCAGTCAGCACCAGCACCTACCATGTTCTTGTAAAGAAGCTCTTTATCAAATGCAAGGCTAACCTCTGTATCCTCTTCCATAGTATCAATTGGGTTAGCTTCCTTTAAGCTATCGTTAATACCATCAAGGAATCCAACCATAGTCATAAGGTCTACATTGTATTTCTCAGCAAGTGCCTTAACTGTTCCCTTAACTTCTTCATCAGGGTTCTTTAAAAGCTCAGCATAAATATCGCGCTCTTTCTGAAAATAATCTGTCCATAATTTCTGAAGTTCATTCTTATTGGCTGTTTCTGAATAAGCCATATCTGTCCACTGTTTTAAAAGTGCCATAATACTTTCCTGCCTTCTCATATAAAAATTTTAAATGCAATAAAACAATTATTGCGACAAATTGTCTTGGTGCTTTGCTATATTTTTAGAATCAAAGCATGAATATTTTACTCTATTTAATCCCAAAAGTAAACAAAAGCCTTCAACAATCTTCCGGTATTTGTTACGACTTTGTTACAAAAATGAAAAAATATTGCCATAAATATGTTTTTTTGCTAGAATATTGATTTATCGGGAGGTAGAAGTATGAGCACCGACTTAAAACCGCGAAAACACCGACACAAACGACATTATACAATTATGATCGTTTCCGGTGACTCCGATGGACAAAATAAACGCTTCCATCTGGGGCATATAAAAACTCAGCTTTTGGCTTTTGGAGCATTTGCACTCCTTCTTGCCGTAATTTGTTATATTGTCTACTCATCAATCACTATTTCGACCTTAAAAACAATAGAGCAAAGTCACCTGAGTCAAATTGAAGAACTTTCTGAAGCCAATGCATCATTGGAATCATCCCTTAGTGAATTAGAAGCAACATCAGAACAACTTAAAGTAGCATTGAATCAGAAGGTAGAAACAGAAAAAACTGCCGCTGAAGAGGATGAACAGTTACATCTTCCCACAGGATTTCCACTTAACGGTACAGCTTCTATGAAAAGCGCTTATGACAGTGCTGATACAACTACTGTTGAGGAAGACTTAACCAATGCCGAATCTGAAGATGCCGATACATCCGGTGATCCGATTGTTATCTTCACAGCATCTAATGGTTCTAATATAGTGGCAACTGCCAACGGAACAGTTACTTCTATAATTACAGACTCTAAATATGGCAACTGCATAACAATAGATCACGGCAACGGCTATATAACAATTTATCGTAACTCAGGAGATGTACTTGTTTCCGAGGGCAAGGAAGTCACAAAGGGTGAAGTGCTTATTGCTGTTGGAGAAAGCAATACTACACTTGGATATCAGATACAATTAGACGGGGAATATATCGATCCTGAAACAATGATTGAAATCAGCGGTTGATACTAATTTAAAATATATTCAGGAAAAAAACTGATATGGAGTATAGCATAGAAAAAAGAGAGGGTTAAAAAATGTTTAATAAGAAAACAGAAACTGCATCACCTGAATCAGCTTTTGCTCAGGTAGTAACTATTATCGGAACGGGCGCTATAATCGACGGTCCGTTTACTACAAAGGATTCCACAAGAATAGACGGAACCGTAAACGGCAATACAACCATCAGCGGTTCTCTTATTGTTGGACAGGACGGTAAGATCAATGGAACCGTTACAGCCCAGAATGTTTTTATTGCAGGCGAAATCAACGGAAACATAAGTGCTGTAAATGGCCGTGTTGAAATTAGTGACACCGGAAAGATTACCGGAGACATCGTATGCAAGACAATTGTCATTGACGAAAATGCGGTATTCCAGGGTAAATGCACTATGAATGCTGATAAGACCTCTGCTGAAACTGCAAAAGAAAGAGCTACCAGCAATTAAAATATCATAAAAAGTACCGGCAGATGGATTCGCATTTTAATATGCATTCCACTGCCGGTTTTTTAATTCAAAAATGGATTTCATTTATTTATGAAATCCATTTTATCAGTTCCAGGTCTGTATAATTATTCACTAATATAATATCACTCCTGCATTCTTTCAAATACAAGCTCGTATCCGTCATCGCCATAGTTGAGGGAACGATTAACTCTGCTTATTGTTGCTGTTGAAGCACCTGTTTTTTCTGCAATTTCAAGATATGTCTTATGCTCTCTTAGCATAGCGGCCACTTCAAATCTCTGAGAAAGTGACAATAACTCATTAACTGTGCAAAGATCTTCAAAAAAGCTATAACACTCCTCTTTATTCTGCAGACATAAAACAGCCTCAAATAAATGATCTACTGCATCTGTCCTTATCTTCTTATTCATTATAAAACCTCCTAATTATTGTGGTTATACCGCAAAGGAATTAAGAATAACTCCAAATAACTTCTTTGTCAAGTTGTGTAAATTGCGTATATAATTCTTTAACACGTAAACATTTTAACATACTAAAGTTCTAAAGTAAAGTTGCAGAAATAGTTGTAAAGTAAACTTTATTTCATTTCTTTATTGTCAGAAAAAGTGTATCTTTTTTTGCAAAAATACAAATAATTTCTTTACTTTGTGACGTCATTGTGATATTCTAACTATGTTGCGATATTGCAACATACTACAAGATGTAGTATAACAGTCATTTTTTTATTATCTAGTGGAGGTAGTACAATGAACAAAGGTACAGTTAAGTGGTTCAACAACCAGAAGGGTTATGGTTTCATCTCAGATGAGGCTGGCAACGATGTATTCGTACACTATTCAGGACTTAACATGGAAGGTTTCAAGTCTCTTGAAGAAGGCGCTTCAGTTGAGTATGATGTAATCCAGGGCGAGAAGGGACCACAGGCCGTTAACGTTAACAAGCTTTAATTTTTAGCCTGTTAGGTAATCTTCTATGATTACAGAACCGCTTCGATTATCTAATTTTGATTATTTAATCAAGCACCATTAATCAAAAATACAGTGTGCCTTGTCTTAAATATATAGATTTATATTAGGAAACGCAATATTTGTAGTAATGATTAATCAAATAGCCTACACCGATTGGTGTAGGCTATTTTTGTATAGTAAATTATTTTCCTTTTAATTTAATCTGTCTCTTGCTTAATCACAGGCTCATCCTATAGTCTTAAGAACATCCTCAAGCTTTAAATATCCGCCAAAAAGATCCAGGGCACTTCCTATAGTAACATCCAGCCTGTCATGTCCAATATCTTTAAGAAGTTTAATATCCTCCAGACTATGCACACCACCGGCATAAGTAATTGGAAGTTTTCCCCAATCACCAAGAATCTTAGACACCGATTGTTCAATCCCCTGTTGTTTACCCTCAACATCAGCTGCGTGCACTAGAAATTCATCACAGTAATCAGCCAGAAAATCCAAAGTTTCTTCATCTATTTTTTCACCGGTCATTTTCTGCCATCTATCTGTAACAATATAATACTCATCACCCTTTTTTCGGCAGCTAAGATCCAGCACAAGATGTTCTTTCCCTGTTACATTTTTCAGTTTCTTTAGTCTGTCTAAATTTACTTCTCCATTGGAAAAAACATAGGAGGTTACTATTACATGAGTTGCCCCGGCATTCAAAAATTCCAAGGCATTGTCTGCATTTATGCCTCCACCTATCTGCATAGTATAAGGGGCTGCTTTCAAAGCATTTATTGCTTCATTTTTAGTGGCATTATAAAATTCGCTCTCAGCATTATTGAGTATGATAATATGTCCTCCGGATAGTCCTTTTTGAGCATACAATCCAGCAAAAAAAGCTGCATCCTTATCAGACACAAAGTTTTCAACCGCCTCATTTCCGACATCCTTTAAGCTGCTTCCTACTATCTGTTTTACTTTTCCGTTATGTATATCAATACAAGGTCTGAACTTCATTTATCAAACTCCTTACCCTAAAAAGACTGTGTATTTAAAAAATATACCGTGTTACCTTTATGATAACACGGTATCAAATACTAATGCCTGTATAATAAATCAACCTATAACATCACTCATATCATACATTCCTGCAGGCTTTCCGGCAAGGAACTTGGCTGCTTCTATAGCACCCTTTGCAAAAATAGATCTTGAATAAGCTCTGTGAGATATTGTAACCACTTCATCAAGTCCTGCAAAAATTACATCGTGATCACCTACGATGGTACCACCTCTGACTGCAGAAATACCAATTTCCTTTTCAGGTCTTTTTTCTCTACGGGTACTTCTGTCATAAACATATTCATATTCATTGTTGCAGGCACCATTTATACTGTCTGCCAAAGCAATAGCTGTGCCACTTGGCGCATCAAGCTTCTGATTATGATGCTTTTCAACAATTTCAATATCAAATCCTGCAGCAGCAAGAGTAGGAGCTGCATCTCTTAAAACCTTCATAAGTACATTTACACCAACAGACATATTTGCTGATTTAAGAACAGCAACCTTAAAAGATGCTTCCTTAAGCTTTGAAAGCTGTTCATCTGAAAGTCCTGTGGTACACAGTACAAGAGGAATCTGCTTACTTACAGCATAATCCATCACACCATCTACTGCTGATGCATTGGAAAAATCAATTATAGCATCTGCCTGAACATCACATTTTTCAATGCTGTCAAAAACCGGAAATGCTCCGCTACTTTCACCAAATTTATCTACACCGGCAACTATCTGTACATCACTATCCTGTGCTGCAAGATCTGTGATAACTTTGCCCATACGGCCGTTACAGCCGTGCATTATAATATTTACCATTATTAGTCTCCCAATATTGTACTTGCAATTATTTAATAAGTCCGAAATCTGTCATGGCTTTCTTAAGAACAACCTTGTGTTCATCTGTCATCTCTGTAAGAGGAAGACGAAGTGGTCCGGCTTCAAAGCCGATCATCTTAAGAGCAGCCTTAACAGGAATAGGATTAACCTCTGAGAATAATGCATCTACAAGAGGAAGAGCCTTAAGCTGTATATCTCTTGCACCTGCAAAGTCACCCTCAAGTGCCTTAGCGCACATATCATGAGTCTCCTTAGGTGCAACATTTGAAAGAACAGAAATAACACCGATTCCGCCAAGAGACATGATAGGTACTACAAGTCCATCTTCTCCGGAATAAAGATCGATGCATCCATCTGCAAGCTGCATCATCTTTGCTGTCTGTGCAAGATTTCCTGTAGCATCCTTGATACCAACGATATTTTTAACATTTTTGCAAAGATAGACAGCTGTTTCGGGCTGTATGTTTGTACCTGTTCTTCCCGGAACGTTATAAAGAATCACCGGAATATCAATAGCCTCTGCGATTGCTGTAAAGTGTGCAATCAGGCCATTCTGTGTAGCCTTATTGTAATAAGGAGTAACTGATAAAACTCCATCGGCACCATATTCCTGAGCAAGCTTTGAAAGTTCTATAGCAGTCTGAGTGCAGTTAGAACCTGTTCCTGCTATTACAGGAACTCTTTTTGCAACCTTATCAATACAGTATTTAACTACGTCCATATGCTCTTTCTCAGACATAGTTGATGCTTCACCTGTAGTTCCGCAGACGATGATAGCATCTGTTCCATTATCTATCTGGAATTCAATAAGTCTTCCAAACTCTTCGTAATTTACTTCTCCATTTTCCTTAAATGGTGTAGCTATAGCAACACCGGCACCTTTAAAAATAGCCATTTTCCTTTTCCCTTCCTAATCTCTTAATGAATGTAGGACTTTATTATTATATCACTTTCCTTTTATATTTGAACTCCAAAAAGAAAGACCGCCTACATATTTTGAGACGGTCCAATAAACAATTATTATACTTATCGGATAGCGCCCCATCGTGCAAACGATGACAGTCCTGCAGCTCTTTGCTCCAGTCCCAAGAACCCGTTTTGCAGAAAAACGGACCTTTCGGCGTATCATCCTTCCAGTGTCTTTCATCTGCTCCTGCCGCATCCGGACACCTACTAATAATCAACGCAACCTCTATCTCATATCAAGTTTGTACTTTTTACTTGTTTCACATCATAACACTAGCACTTTAACGTGTCAATATAGATTGTCTTTTTTCGCTTTCTTCTTATTTAATGAAAAATTTATTGCAGTCTTTTTTTCATGGTGTTATACTAACTTAGTTTGTAATAGAGTGTTAATTTATGGTGCGCATGTATGCGCTTTTTTTAAAGGAGTTATTATGAGACAGACTAGAAATGATGTTAGAAACGTTGCTATCATAGCCCATGTCGATCATGGTAAGACTACTCTGGTAGATGGTCTTTTGAAGCAGAGTGGTATTTTCCGTTCCAATCAGGAAGTGGTTGAACGTGTTATGGATTCCAACGATCTTGAGCGTGAGCGTGGTATTACAATCATGTCCAAGAATACAGCTATTGAATATAAAGATATTAAGATCAATATCATTGATACTCCCGGACATGCTGATTTCGGTGGTGAGGTTGAGCGTGTACTTAAGATGGTTAACGGTGTTATCCTTGTTGTAGATGCTTTTGAAGGTCCTATGCCACAGACTAAATTCGTTCTTGGTAAAGCTATGGAACTTAAGCTTCCTGTAATTGTTTGTATCAACAAGATTGACCGTCCTGAAGCAAGACCAAATGACGTTATCGATGAAGTTCTTGAGCTTCTTATGGATCTTGGTGCTGATGACAAGCAGCTTGACTGCCCATTTGTATTTGCTTCAGCTAAAGCCGGTACATCATCTCTCAGCCTTGATGAACAGGGCACAGATATGAAACCTCTTCTTGATACGATAATTAATTATATTCCAGCTCCTGTAGGTGATCCTGATGCAGGTACTCAGGTACTTATCAGTACAATTGACTACAGTGAATATGTTGGTCGTATCGGTTGTGGTAAGGTTGATAATGGTAAGGTTTATGTTAACCAGGAAGTTGTTATTGTCAACCACCATGAGCCTGACAGAAAGATCAAGACTAAGATCAGTAAGTTATATGAGTACGATGGTCTTAACAAGGTAGAGGTTAAGGAAGCAGGTATCGGTTCAATCGTTGCCATTTCAGGTATTGAAGATATCAAAATCGGTGATACACTTTGCTCAGTAGATTCTCAGGTTGCTATACCTTTCCAGAAAATCTCAGAGCCAACAATTTCTATGAACTTTATTGTTAACGATTCACCTCTTGCAGGTCAGGAAGGTAAATTTGTAACAAGCCGTCACCTCCGTGACAGATTATATAAAGAGTTAAATACAGACGTTTCTCTCCGTGTAGAAGATACAGATTCAACAGAAACATTTAAGGTTTCCGGTCGTGGTGAGCTTCACCTTTCAGTTCTTATCGAGACAATGCGTCGTGAAGGTTTTGAGTTTGCTGTAAGTAAGGCTGAGGTTATTTACAAAACAGATGAAAACGGCAAAAAGCTCGAGCCTATGGAAAGATGTTACATCGATGTTCCTGATGAATTCTCAGGTGCAGTTATTCAGAAGCTTAGTCAGCGTAAGGGTGAACTTGTAAATATGGGTACTGCTAATGGCGGATATACACGTATTGAGTTCCTTATCCCTTCAAGAGGTCTTATCGGTTATAGAGGAGACTTCATGACAGATACTAAGGGAAATGGTATCATGAATACTATTTTCGATGGTTATGCTCCATTTAAGGGTGAAATCGCTTATCGTAAAACCGGTTCACTTATCGCATTTGAGTCTGGTGAAGCCGTTACATATGGTCTTTTCAATGCTCAGGAGCGTGGACAGCTCTTTATCGGTGCCGGTGCTAAGGTTTACTCAGGTATGGTAATCGGTATGTCAGGTAAGAGTGAAGATATAGAAGTTAATGTATGTAAGACAAAACACCTTACAAATACAAGAACCTCTTCATCTGATGAAGCTCTTCGTCTTGTTCCGCCTAAGGTATTCTCTCTTGAGCAGGCAATTGACTTTATCGATACAGATGAGCTCCTTGAGGTAACACCTACAACTCTTCGTATTCGTAAGAGAATCCTTGATCCTACTCTTCGTAAGAGAGCCGGCTTTAAGAAAAACCAGTAATTTGCTTGTACTACAATCACAATCTTAATTTATTACAATCCAAAGATCAGATATTTCATTTTATAGAAATATCTGATTTTTTATTTATTAATAAAGCCATTATGGCCGAACAATACAAAAATGAAGCCAGAACAGATGCTATGACCGGCTTATATTTTACTATGGCTACCATTTTAATTTAACGTTTTCAATTTAATGCTTATACTTTATAAACTGAAGTGCAGCGCTTATACCCGCCTGTGCCATCATAAGTTTTTCAGATACATCTTCATATATCTCTGTTACCTTCCTGCTATCACTACTTGCTTTAATAACAGGCTCTGAAACTCTGATTTCAACATTATCTCCCTCAAAGGCATGAAGATTACCTTTTTTATCTTCTGTAACAAGGGCGCCATCCGCAAATCTTGCCATTTCATCAAGCATAGCTTGTGATAGGCTTTGACAGGTAAATCCATATATTGCAAGCAGACTGTTTTCCCTAACACCATTATAGGATGGTGCCAGACTTTTGGCCTGGGGAGTCATATCATATATCTTCGCTACACTTCCATTGGTTCTTGAAGGATATTTTCTCTGAGGTCCTGCATAAGTTCCAAAAGGATTGAGTTTAACTACCTGAGTTTCTTCCGTCTCAAGACGCATAGGACAAAGGGCCATGCTTCCAAGTACCTGTCTTGGATTTACTATAGCCAGCCCTGTTGTGGAATCATGAACTCCGATAAATCCGGCTGTCAGGTGATGATTGAAGGAAGATAAGTTCTTATTATCCTCTATGGAATTTCTAAAATCATTAAGTCTGTAACTACAATAATCTCCCATGAAATTTCGTTTATCTACAGATATTCCGTCCTTTAAGAGAGGAGTAATTTCAAGAGACTTTACCTCCTGCCAATTATTATCTATACACCTTAAAAAGCCATCTTCTGATGGTATTTTATCCTTTCTGTCAGTATAGGGGTATTTGACATCACTGTGAATTATTATTCCATCAGTTACCTCGGTGCTTATAATATCAAGTCTGTAGCTTCCGGCTTCTATTTCACCCGGTACATGAATCTCACCTATTACCGCATAGCCTTCACCGTTTCCGCCTATCTCAACCTTAACAAATCCCTTTGGTGCAAAAAAACATTCCTTATCTGCATATTTAATACTTTGCTTTAAAAACTGAGTATTACCGATTTCTCTGCCATCTACAATGACAGCTTTTATTTTTCCAAGATCCTCATTATTGTTAGATATGACCACCTGCATGGTTTTATCTTTGGAATTAAGGGTAATATTCCCCGGAAGTGAGCTGTTAGCTCCCCACTCATCTCCACCTATGGCAATATTTCCTCTAACTACGGTTTTAGATGCCTTATCTTCAAATTTGTAATAAATTCTTACATATTTTCTGCCTTCTTTTAATTTCAATATCAAATATAAGGACTTAACATCTTTTACGTTACCGTTATAATAATCCATTGGTATAGCTGTCCAGGAAATAACAGTGTCTTCATCACATTCAATACTCATATTTTCAAGGGAAGATACAGTACCCTGTTCAGCTTCCAGTTGCACTGTAAGTATCTTGGAAGCTTTAGGATTCAATATGGTAAATACATGGTTAGCCTGAGATTCCATTCTATGTTTTGGAGCCTTCCAGCCATCCTTTGCTACCTTTAATCTTTCATAACCCGAAACAGTATTTGCAGCAGGATCAGACATCTTCTCCTTTTCCTGCCATATTATTTCCGAGGAAAGAGTCACTGCTTTCTGCGCTCTTCCTTCATTCAAAAAAGGCGAAGCAATATTAAAATGAGTATTTGAAAGAAGCTTTATTCTGTTATCAAAGGAAGGAGAATCCTTATCAGATTCATATAAAGAAGCTATGGCCCTTGCTCTCTCCAGCTTTGTCCATATTTGCCTGTTGAAGGGTCTTTCGCCCCAACTTGAATAACCGGTGTAATTACCGCTTGCCACATCTTCATTAAAGCTTATATCTGTTAAAGGTCCATGCCCTGCAATATATTTTCCCGGTGTTATAAAATCAACACAATCTATCTTGGAAACTTCAGTTATAAGTCCCTGAAGTCCATTCATATTTGGAAGCTTTTTCTGGAAAAACTCCGGAACATTCATAGGTTTCCATAATATTGAGTCTGCGTCCATATTTATAAAAATAAAAACATCATGGCCAATCTGCCCTGTAATCTGTTCATTATGAAGAAGATTGATAAGATGGCTTAAACTACCGGCATCCATAATATCAGAATGACAATAGGTTGGCATTATCACAATCTGATCATCATAATAATGATATGTAACCGGATTAAATGCTTTTTCATCAGGAAGCTGACCAATAACAGTTCTAAAGGCATCCATGGGTGTACAGCTATATGATAAACATAAGGCCTTTATCCCTGCCTTTTTGTACAAAGGTGTAAGTGAAGGAGTAAACATATAATCCTGTGGTCTTAATATCATTTCGCAATGTCCAAACAGATCGTTTACACCACTTCCACAGCTATTGGAAACTGACATTTCTATAGATGCCATAACTTCATTCTCTGTCATGGCAGAAAACATACCACCACTATAGCCTGTGATAATATTCTCATCAAATCCTTTTTCCACTCTCGCCTTAATTCTCTCAATAATATCAGGAGCGCTTTCAGGAAGCATTTTTTCAAGAGTATAATAGTTTTCTATATCCCAGGTACCCTTAATAGGTATACCTGATTCATTGGCTTTATCCAAAACATCAAGAATATATCTGATATTGTTGATATCATTTCCAAAGCCTTTATCATCCTTTGAATCACCTCTATCAGAATGATAGAAATTTACATGAAATCCAAACCCGACATAAACCTTATTCTCAGCTGCCATTCCCCAAAATTCCCCCTAGCTAAAGATTCATATACTATTAAGTATAAATTATTCTGAGAATTAATCCAAACGTTTTTTAGGCATTTTATATTGTAAGGTACTGTTAAAGAACAAAGAATGTCGCTTGCGACATTCTCGCGCCGAGCGCGGTTGCATTTATGCAACATTTACCTATCGCGCGAGTACGCATCCTTAGCGGAGAGTTTTTTATATCATAGGAAAGCAATTTCCTATGATATAAAAAAGCTCAGACCCAATAACGAGTCTGAGCTAATGATCAAGCTGCTGACGGGAATCGGACCCGTGACCTCCGCACTACCAATGCGACGCACTACCGACTGTGCTACAACAGCTTAATATATGCGTGCCCTAAGCACGCATATAATTGTATCAAAGCATATATCCTTTTGTCAACTGACTTATTTAATTATGGATTAGTTGTTTGTTCAGTTGTCTGTTGTGTCGTATCAGTGGCTGTTTGTTCTGCCGCCTGCTCCGCTGCCTGTACTGCCGCTTCCGCTGCAGCATCTGCCGCCTGTTCTGCTGCCTGCTGCTCCGGTGTTGCAGTTCCTGCCGCAATTGCAGCAGCTGTCATTTCAGCCTGTTCCTGGGCAAGAATATCAGCATAATTTTCCTGAAGGAAGAACTCTGCATTATGATGACAGGTATTAAGAGTAGTAACTGTATTACCAAATTCATCAGTTGTGGTCGTATACATAGAATTGGTTGATCCTGTGCTTGGAGAATATGCCTTAAGTGCCTCAGGTTCCTCCGGTGTAAGTTCAAATACACCACTTACCTTAAACGGACATGTATCAGAAGCAGGAAGCTGATCATAAGCACATATTGTTCCGGAATAGTGAACATCGCAAGTATCTGTAGGAACTGTTCCCTGTTCAAAATATTCTGTAATAAGTGTGCCGTCACAAAGGCCTGCTACAGGAAGCTTTCCGGACTTCTGACAAACAGTAGCCTGCACTATTCCACTTGGAACTTCAAATGAAGCAGATTCCAGATTCTCATGAATAGTTGACATAACTTTTCGCCACAGGGTCTTTGCCAGATTTTTCTGATCTGAGCCCGAAAGCTTGGCATTATTATCATATCCTGCCCAGGTTGTAGCAGTATAGTAGTTTGTATAACCTGAGAACCATACATCATTGTAATCTGAGGTAGTACCTGTTTTACCGGCAATAGCTGTTGTTCCGAAATTTACAGAAGCACCTGTACCGGTTGTTACAACAGATTCCATGGCACTTGTAAGAAGATATGCTGTTGTCTCCTTAAGAACCCTTTTGGATTCTATAGCTGTATTATCAAGTATTGTATTTCCATCATGATCCACAACTTTAGTATAAAGTTTTGGTTCAATATAAACACCACCATTGGCTATGGTTGCATAGGCAGCATTAAGCTCAATATTTTTAACGCCTTTGGTAAGTCCGCCCAGAGCTGTTGAAGTCTGAATATCGGAATAAATTTTACCGTTTATCTCTTCCTTTTCTACGAGAGTAGTAAAGCCAAAGTTCTTTAGATAATCAAAACCAAGCTGCGGGGTTATAAGAGTAAGCATCTTAACTGCAATAATATTCATTGAGTCTTCGATGGCAGTTCTTACTGTAGTAAGTCCTCTGTACTCTTCACCATACCAGTTACGGACCAGAGTTCCGTCAGGATATGTAAATGGCGCATCGTTAAGTACTGTAGCCAATGTCATCCCTGCACTGTCAAGAGCCGGTGCATATGTTGAAAGGATCTTGAAGGTCGATCCGGGCTGTCTGTAGGTGTCGGTTGCTCTGTTAAGAGTACGGCTTGCTGTTTTCTCTCCACGACCGCCTTCCATTGCAACCACATATCCTGTAGCCTGATCCTCAATTGTAAGAGATACCTGCGGCTGTGCGGTAAGGGTAGATGTCTCACCATAGACTTCATCCCCATCTACCATAATATCTGCCTTGTACTGCTCAATTGCAGCCTCAGCATCTTCTTTACTTGAAAACAGTAATGAGAATCCTGCATTGGTTTCCTTGAAATGAGTTTCCATCATCTCATCACTGTAATTTGTCTTTGTTCCATCAGCAGATTCTATGGTAAGAGCATAATCAAGAAGCCACTTGGTACCCTCAGGGAAATTAGATTCATCTGCAAATATATCATCACAGATCTTCTGAATTTCAGGATCCTGAGTTGAATAAATTTTCAAGCCACCGCTGTAAAGAAGTGTGTATGCCTGCGTTTCCGTATAACCTGCATCAATTAGATCATCAAGAACATCATTGGTAAGGGCATCAACAAAATAAGAATTAACCTGCTCTTCTCCGTTCTCCTCATCTACCACCTGAATTCTGGAATATACATCATCAGCCATAGCCTGATCATATTCAATCTGAGTTATATAACCATATTCAAGCATATTTCCCAGAACTTTTTCTCGTCTGGTGGCATTTTTATCAGGATGAGTTATAGGATTGAATCTACTTGGATTCTGTGTAATACCGGCAATTACAGCACACTCCGATAATGTAAGTTCACTTACGGATTTATTGAAATATCTAAGAGATGCTGCCTGAACGCCAAGAGTATTGGCACCAAGGTTAATGGTATTCATGTAATTAAGCAGAATATCCTCTTTGCTCATGCTTTTTTCAAGCTGAATAGCAAGATACTGTTCCTGAATCTTACGTTTTAAAGAATCCAGAAATGTGCTTTCAGAAGTCCAGCTGGAAAAGACATTATTCTTTAAGAGCTGCTGAGTTATAGTACTTGCACCCTCAGAGAAATCACCTGAGCTGATACCAACCCATGCTGCTCTGATAATACCCTGTATATCTATTCCATTATGCTCATAAAATCTGGCATCCTCTATAGCTACAAAAGCATTGGCCAGATTGTCCGGAATCATATCCATCGTAACCGGGATACGGTTTGAATCAGTGGATACCAGTTTAGCTATCTGATTGCCTTCAGTATCATAAACAAAAGTAGAAAAACCGGTTGGAGTAACATCAATATTACTAATGTCCGGTGCAGTATCAATTATTCCCCTGAAAACTCCTATTCCTGCACTTGCACCTATAATTGCCAGTGCAACCACCAAAAGAAGTATGATATTTAATACTGCAAGTCCAAATTTATGCCCCCACTTGCCTGTTCCGGAATTAAGAGTCCGCATGGATTTGCGTACCCCTTTTCTTCCATAATTCATATAAATTTCTCCATTCTTTGTCTAGCATTTGCTAGAAACTTCCATTATTATATCAAATATAGTATTGTAAATAAAGAAATTCAACAATTCTTAAGTTCTGTAACGATTTTGAAATATTTGAAATATTTACCTTAAATTCTAAATATTTATTACAAATTATTACAAAACAAATTCAAACTGATAAAGGAAAAAAATGTCTGTTAACGAATATAAAATAGTAAAAAAGGCTGCACAGGGAGAAATAACAGAAAAGAAATCCCGCTTTATTGCAAACGTCATCCCGGTCACAAGCACCGAAATGGCTGAACAGGAAATTGCCAGAATTTCCAAGGAATATTGGGATGCAAGACACAACTGTTATGCTTTTATAATTGGTGAAAAAAGTGAACTGAGTCGGTGCAGCGATAACGGTGAGCCCTCAGGTACTGCAGGTAAACCAATACTTGAAGTTATCAAGGGCAGTGGACTAACAAATGTTTTAATAGTGGTGACCAGATATTTTGGTGGTGTTCTTCTTGGCACCGGAGGACTGGTAAGAGCATATACACAGGCAGCTCAGGCAGGCCTTGCAAACTCAGAAATAGCCACCATGAAAAAAGCTGTTCCATTAAAATTAAAACTTGGCTATGACATGATAAACACAGTTCAATATTATCTGCGTCAGGAAGAGATAACAGTAAGCAGAGAAGAATACGGAGCAGATGTAGAGATGGATATTATGGTAGAAGCCGACTTATCCTCGAAAATATCAGATGATCTCATACAAAAAACCAATGCAAAAATAGAAATAACAAAGGGCGACGAGACCTATTATGCCTTTTAACTTTGCTTAAAAAAATTAATCTATGCAGAACAAAGAATGTCGCTTGCGACATTCTCGCGCCGAGCGCGGTTGCATTTATGCAACATTTACCTATCGCGCAAGTGCGCATCCTTAGCGGAGCGTTTTTTATATCATAGGAAAGCAATTTCCTCGTATTATATAAACATACCCATTCTTTACCTCTTCTATAGGTATAGGGTATGCTGTTGAAGATGCTGTGGATTGGTTGCAATTTCCTACCGCATAGACGGTTACTTATAGGCTCCGACCACAGCCTCTTTGTCAAAAGTGTTAATCAGTTAGATACCGCACGACGGTTTATATAGAACGAGGTTACATCGGCAGAGAGTCCTGTGGATCAACAGCAGCATCAAATACTATTTAAGGAGGATCATGTGTATGATCTATGTTGGTATTGACGTTGCAAAGGATAAGCATGATTGCTGTATCCTGGGTTCTGATGGCGAAGTTCTATTCTCACCATTTACTATCCAGAATTCGTTACAGGGATTTGACGAGTTGTACGATAAGATTTGCTCATTAAGCTCAGACTCTTCAGAAATAAAAGTAGGTCTGGAGGCTACCGGGCATTATCATATGAATCTCCTACGCTCGCTCCTTGATAACGGCCTGGCCAGCTATGTTATCAATCCGCTACATACAAATCTTTTCAGAAAAGGTCAGAGCCTTAGAAAGACGAAAACGGATAAAGTCGATGCATCTTCGATTGCCATGATGTTATTGACCGATAGGACACTCAAGCCCTACTCAGACTCATCATACCACAACGAAGAATTAAAATCTCTCACAAGATATCGTTTCAACAAAGTTTACGAACGATCTAGGTTAAAAGTCTCTATATCCAGACTTGTAAGTATTCTTTTTCCAGAGTTAGAAAAGCTAGTACCTACCCTTCATATTTCTTCCGTCTATGCTTTATTATCTGAATATCCGGGAGCATCATATATTGCATCAGCTAATCTAACTCATCTAAAACATCTTCTAAGTAAATCATCAAAAGGCCATTATGGACGAGATATAGCAATTGCTATAAGAGATGCCGCAACTTCATCTATTGGTACCATCATACCTGCTAAATCCATGGAACTAAAGCATACAATCCGTCTAGCCGAAGTCTTAACCGAAGAGATTGATGAAATAGAAGCCACCATCAATTCAGTCATGAAAACGCTAGAATCACCAATAACTTCAATCCCAGGTATTAACACTCGTATGGGGGCTATGATTCTTGCAGAAATAGGTGACTTTTCACGCTTTGAAAATGCCGACCAAATCTTAGCTTATGCAGGTCTTTCTCCGTCAACATATCAATCAGGGCAATTGACTGCCTCATACTCACATATGGAGAAACGCGGATCGCGTTATCTGCGGTATGCATTGTTTAATGCTACACGCTTTGTCTGCTTATGGGACCCTACTTTTAGAGCATATCTTGCCAAAAAGAAAGCTGAAGGTAAACACTACAATGTAGCTATCTCCCATGCCTGCAAAAAGCTAGTCAGAACCATTTATAGAATGCAATTAACTGGAGAACCTTACCACAAAGCATAATGCTATTAATATCCCTCATTCTATTCGAGCACCCATAAGGATGCTCTATTTGTCATGCAATTTTCAAGGTACTGATTATTAAACAAACCTCTTCGTTTTAACTTGACATTTAATAGTTAGTCTATAAGGTAAAAAAATCTTCCCATATATAATGGGAAGATTAAAATTCTAAGGCAGTATTATACTCTTTTGATGATAACCTCAACTGCTGCGCCAGCATCGAGTTCAACTGATATATTAAGCTTGCCGCCAAGATTAGTCT
>JAILBM010000049.1 GCA_024680925.1 Butyrivibrio sp. | reverse complement strand
GAATTAACGGAATTGAAAGCAAAATGTGCTATTTTGATACAATATTTTGTGGCTGCAAAGCCAGTAAACACAAGGCTTTGAGAAAATAAATCAAGTGGATTTATACCTTAACCTTGGTATATATTCACGGGAGCTTAGGTTTTGGAGCAAAGCGAAAAAAAATCATACATATAATCTAAATTTGTAAACATCATACTATTTTATTGATACACTGGAATAGAAAAAAGTAAGAACAGATTCAATGAAAAAGTATGGCATATCTTTTTACATTTATTATAATTGATAAATAGGTTATTAACCTTTAAATGCCGCAGTTTTTGTCTACAACGGGATGGGAGAAACCATAAATGATAATCTCTGATCAGACTATTGATTATAAAGATAAAATAGAAGCTGCATATAATGCCAGAATATCTGCACTTCTCAATATGATGCCTTCTTACTGTGCTTCCTATGAAAAAGCTATTCAGAGCAAGAATAAAATCAAAACCCGTATGGAATATCTTCAGGATATCCATAACTTCTTTATGTTCATAATAAGCACCAACCCGAACATAGAATCAGCAAAAGATATTACTGCAACGTATCTTGAAAATCTTAAAGAAGAAGATTTTGAAAACTATCTTGAATGGCTTACTTATTATAAATTCAATGAAAAAAATGAAGCTGAAAAGCATAAAAGAAATTCGGCTGCATCAAAAAAGAGAAAGCTGATGGCTCTAAGGTCTTTATTCAATTACCTGTATTCCAATAAAATTACAGCTCTTAATCCTGCCATAAATATTGAGGTTCCAAAAATCAAAGCAAAAAAGGATTCAGAATATTTCACTCTGAATCCTGCAGGCAGAATAAAAATCCTTGAAACCATTGAAAGCCAATACAAAAATGCCATAAACACCCTTGAGGGAAAAGATAAAGAAAAAAGAAGCAGCCGAGAAATCAAAAAGCCCTATCTCATTTTAAGAGACAGAGCCATAGTATATTTGTTTCTTGGAACAGGTCTTAGAGTTTCAGAACTTTGTGCCCTAAACTGTGCCGATATTTTATTATCAGACAAAAACAACATTATCATAAAAACTACTGATGATAAGACAAAATCTCCTACCTCATTGTGTCCGGAGTCGGAAACAGTAGATGCCCTTTTATATTATCTAAATTATGCCAGAGATTACCTTGAACCCGATTCAGATAACTTTGATGCACTCTTCATCAGTTCAAGACATAAGCGTATTACTCCCAGAGCCGTTGAACTTATGATCAAAAGCTATGCAAACAAAGCTCTTGGAATAAATAATAATATTAATCCCAAAACCTTAAGGGCTACCTATAACCTTGAAAATCAACCCTGTCCACAGTAAATAAACTTGGTATAACGAGGAAATTTTTGCCCTGGGCTTTTTCTCTGTCAAAATGAGATTCAGGATCCACCTTAAGCCAGTTGTCAATCACCTTGGATTCTTCTTCCAAGCCTTTAATATTCACATTATTTCGTGGCTCTTCGTAATATGAAAAAAGTATATTCTCATGCAGAGAAATATAGGCATATTTATCACCTTTTAAAAGTCCCTCTTCCACTATGGCATTATGATGCATAACATACGAAGGCAGTTTGTCCGGATACACAAATGCCACTCTGCCAATCCTCTCTTTAACAGCGGTGGTTCTCTCCTTTTCCCATTCATTTATATCCAAATCAGGAATATGATGAAAGTAAACATTTATCATAGGGGCAAAAAACTTATCGCCATCCATTTCAGGCCATGGCTTAAGATAGGGTTTTAAATCCGCCATAAATTCATCTGCATCAAAAGCCTCAGAATCATTGCTTTCAACAATTTCTTCTATATACAAAAATCCCATATTTTCATATCTGTAAAAAGAGGCATTGCACAAAATTTTCTTTTCTACAAATGTCTGTGCTTTGTCTTTGCACTTTTTTACGATTTCTTCTACATCTATATCATCCATAAGAATGTTAAAACTACATCTGTACTGAGAACGTCTGATCATATTTCCTCCGGTTACAACTTATTAATATTGAATACAGGTTTAACTAAAATTTTCAACGTAATAATCAGAATACTTAAAGGACTCATCTCTCATATACTTAAAGCCCTTTTCCTCGCAAAGAGTCTTTTTACCGGAATATAGATCTGTTCCGAGTCCCAATCTGTCATCCTTTATATCAAATCCAAGGGCCGACAAAATTGTAGGGAACATATCCATATGAAGAAACTCTCTGTTTTTAGTTTTTTCCTTATTTATCTCTTTATCTGAACCTATTATACAGTTATAAACCGTTCTGTCATAGTAGTCCACATCACCTACAAGAAAAGTATCCATTCTCGGGTGATCTCCTGTGATTACAATAACCGTATCCTTCATAAAATCCTGAGCATAGCACCAGTCTATAAAGCTCTTTAACTGCCTGTCAGCACATTCAAGGACATTAGCAAGCTTGTCCTTATGCTCATGACCGCACTCAGAACAAACGTATCCGCCCACGTGATGGGTATCCACAGTAAGCATGGTAAAGTTAAAGGGCTTTTCTTCACTTGAAAGCTTAGTCAGTTCATCTTTTGCACATTTATAAAGGATATTGTCTTCAAAGCCCCACCAAACCTTGTAACCCTTTTGGATATAGCCATTTTGAACCGCAGTTTCATAATCAAATATCTTAAAATCACCATGCTGTCTGAAAAAATTAGCCCTGCCACCAAATTCAGCCTTAGAACCGCATAAAAATTCCTGAATATAACCATTATCATGCAAAATATCACCTAGAGAAGTTATTCCTTTTGCTATATCCTTTTGATCTTTTCTGACATATTTTAGAGGAAAAGAATATGGAACCCCTGTCTGGGTTGAAAATATAGCTGACATAGTCCATTGAGATCCCGGTACTGTATGAAAGCCTCCAAGCCCATCATCCTCAGAAAAAGAGGTATTGTCTTTGGCCAGTCCTGTAAGATTCGGAATGTAGTTCTCTCTCTGAAAACCGCCCATTTCTTTAGAAGCATAAGTGGATTCCATGCTTTCAAGATAAATATAAATTAGATTTTTCTTTTTTCCCTGCGCTTTAATATTTTCAGGCTTTACATAATATTTATCATATATGTTTGTCCTTGAAAGTCTCATTCTGAAATATTCGGAAATACCCATAATAATATCAGCTCTTCTAAGCTCTATAAGGAACAAAATTATACCAAGTACAAGGATAAAGGCTCCACTTACAAAATTTTGGCTTATTAAATAATAAAGCCCTGTAAATACAGCGATGAATAATAAAATAAACCATCTGCTAAACCATAATGCATCCAGCATAAACCCTGCATCTGCCCCTTCCATAGGCGAAACAAGTGTATACATTATTTCCTGAAACGTACATCCAAAGTGTCCTTTATACCATTTTAAAAGAGGAATAGAAACTATACCTATTCCCCAGAATAATGCAATAAAAAAATATAACAAAAAGCTATTCATAATCTCACCTAACGTCTTCCTACCTCAATAAATTTTATTTCCAATGTCAAATAAAGTAAAGCACCAAAATCTCACAAGTTGTCCCACAATATAACGTTCATTTTCTGCTTTCCAATTAAAATCATAGACAAAACACACTTTCCATGTATAATAATTAAAGTTTGTAGAAACTTTACCAGTCAAAAAACACGCATTTACTATGGTTTTCTGATTGAAGTTACAAATACATACAAAAGAGGTGTAATATTATGAAAAAACGTTACTTTACTTTAATTATGGGGCTGATGCTTTTAACAACTGCCTGCAGTCCGGCTACATCCGACAGCACTTCAGAAAATTCATCTGAATCTACTGTTGCAGCTTCTGCAGAAAGTAGCATAGATACAGCAAGTGAAGAAATTTCAAAAGAAATTAATACAGCAGAAATACAAATCATCGATAATGAACTCTTTGAATCGCTTTTAACAGAATCCTCCGATACAATTCCTGAGCAAACATCTCTTGATGAATTAAAAGCCTCTGCCACAGAGGTTTCTCAGGATCTGTTCTCCGGAAAATGGCAAAGGACAAATTGCGTAACAGGTGATTTTGC
>JAILBM010000001.1 GCA_024680925.1 Butyrivibrio sp. | reverse complement strand
GGTATCTTGGCCTTTGGAAGAACATCTAATCAAAAGAATCGGTGAAGAGATTATAATTAGCAGTGAGGAAAAAATAATATCTAAAGCTCTTACAACACTTCTGGTTCCCCAACTTACGCTGTACTCCTTAATTTCAAGCATAGGTGCATCAAATAGATTCATCTGATCAGAGCCTTGCAGCATGATATCCTGTATCTCCGGAAGAATATAAACTCTTATATAGTGTCTGTAACAGAAATCAATAATTTCATCTCTATCCTTCCTGTCCATCTCTCCAATAACAACACTACCATACCATCTAAGACATTCTTTTTTTACCTTTTCTATTCCCGGATCAAGATTCATGGTCTTTAGAACATTAAAACGATCTTGTCTAGTATTAAACTTCCTTAATAACTCAACTCTGTCACCTTCGCTTATAATAAGTGTCTCACTAGGCGGAAATACCCTTCTGTAAACGAAATCGGCAAAAAAAGACCATAAAAGCGCCAAAGCAAATTGCCAAAGACTCGTTACAAGAATAGGTCTTATATCCAAAAGCCAGTTTCTCATAAGAGATAACTGAAAATATGTAATCACATTAGTAATGATCAACGCCGATATCTCAGAATAAAAAATATTAGTCGGCTTAAAATACCCTGTTCTTGTAGCACCAACCTGCCTTGAACAAAACAGCAACAGCAAAAAATAAATAAGAAGAATCAGCAAATGACCTCTGAAATAAAGCTTAAGGCCGGCACCAAACACATAGCCATCCTGGCTTATTCTAACAGCACTAATGGCAGGATAATAACTGTCAAACCAGGTATAAGCATATATTACAGTCTGAAACAATAGTCCCAGTACAGACAGCTCAACAACAGTAAACCTTTTAAAGCTCTCTATGTGCCTGTTTAAGGTATCGGTTACGACTCTTCTGTAGGTTGCTCTAAACGCCCACAAAAAAAGATACACAGAAGCAGATATCGGTGTAAGGTTTGCCTCAGTCCTATATAAATTCCATATTCTTTTTATTGCAGTATTTTTATTGGATGATAAGGATTTACCTGTTTTACCGGGTCTTCTGTAAGTAACCAGAGCCTGATCAAGTCCATAGGCTATAACTCCGGTATTTAAAATTTTCCACCAGGTAGCAGTATCTTCACTTCCAATCTCAGGCATATGACAAAGCCTTTTATCGATTTTCTCAGTATCTATCAGTACCGTTGAAGTAAATATAACTGTCCGGGACAAAGCAGCATTATAATCTAGTTTTTTTGGCACATGAACAACTTTACCCGTTGGCACAGCATTTTCATCACCAAACTCATATCCTGAAAAAACAAACCCGGCGTCATGCTTCTGCATAAACATAAGCTCATTAAGAAGTTTATCTTCATGCCATATATCATCTGCATCAAGGAATGCTATATATCTTCCTCTTGCCCTATCTACACCATTATTTCTGGTTTTTGCCGCACCTGAATTGCTTTCATTTTGAACCAATATTATGTTTTGATCTATATCACCTTTGTTCTTGTCAAATTCTGCAATCTTCTGCCTGATAATATCACAGCTATTATCAGAGGAACAATCATCTACTAAAATCAATTCCCAATCTGTATAAGTCTGCTCTATTACACTGTGAATAGTCTGATCAATATATTTTGCAGCATTGTAAACAGGAACAATTATACTTACCTTTTCTGAGGCAGATAAAGCCATAAAATGCTTCCTCCAACAAAGTTATCTATTTATTTCAAACTTAAGTATACCATATAATATAAACTATTATTTAATTCAAATTCGTAAATTCAGACAACATCTATATATTATTTATTACTATCCTCCGGTAATATGACTTTCTCACAAACCATCCAGCCTATTACAGCACCAAGGCTATTGTTTATAAGATCATCGGTTTCACACATTCCAAGACCTGTAACAAGCTGTGTAAGTTCTATCGTCAATGACAAAAGACATAGTGCCAGAAGCACTCTTTTTTTACTCCATAGCCTTCTACCAAGCGCACCAAGGGGTATAAAAAGCCATATATTATTTATTATTTCTGTTCTTAATGAGGCATTTGAAAAAAACAATTTATATGACCAAAAGGGTTCAAGTTTTATCTTTTCATAAACCTGTTCTCTGCCTCCCAAGGTCATATACAATACAAATATCAGATATAAAACAAAAAGTATTTTGCTAAGTTTCTTGTTAAAAAATAAAGCTATTATTACTAATAATGTACCGGCAATAAATACGACCATTTGATAGTTGCCAAGGAAATTCCAGATTTCAAACATTATTTTCCCTTCTTTGTTCAAAAGAAAGGTCTTACCATCAAGGTACATAACTCCATACTGGCCGCGGCTGAGTTTTACCTGTTCTCCTCTAAGGTCATAATACATTTCGGTATAAAGCTTACCTTCTTGTGTAAAAGTCCTTTTTGACATGGTGTATCCTGCCCTGTTTACAATCGGCTCGCCATCAGCTCCCAAATATGTCAGAAGAGATCTGTGTCCATCATCATCGTACTCATAATATAGGCCATATTGCCATAATGACAAACTGATCGGATTTTCATCACAGTCATAATAAAACTCGCGTTTAACGGTATCATCTTCATTGTATTCACGTATTAAAACAGAAAACCCTGATGTATTTAGTATTTTTTCTCCATTCTCACCAAGGTAGATCACTTTATAATTTCTGCCCTGATCATCATATTCTCTGGCAATTGCAGAACAGCCATTGGCAAGGGTAGCCTTTTCACCATCTTCTGTATAATACTCTTCCAAAATAACCCGGTCATTCTCATCTTTTGTCTGCTCAACGCGATAAAATGTGCTGCTATCGATTCTTCCGTCTAATGTGCCATCAAACTTCAAAAAAAATACCGAAAGAAAGATAAATAACCCCATAAATAAAACTGCCAATATCTTATTTGAATAATGATGCCTTTTAATATATTTCATGCACTCCTCCAATAACTTATACTATATCATCATTTGCATAAAAAAAGCCAATGCCTAAATTAGGCATTGGCCGGTTTAATTTATTTATCATTAATTAACGCTTTTTAATGCACGTACAGTTGAAGACCATGAACCTTTTACATCCTCACCTACAGAATCGTTTTGAATTCTTCTGACTCTGACATAGTATTTTGATCCATAAAGACCGGATGCAGTATATGTATATGAAGTCTGCTCTTCACTACATGATATCTGGTCTGTAGTAACACCACCTATAAACAACATATTGGTTGAATACTGAATTTCATAGGCCTCAGCTCCGAAAGCGCTTTCTCCAATATTTACCGTAAGTGTTCCATCTGAATATGATGCGGTTAATTCTTCTATAGCGTTTGGTTTTACCTTAGTCCATATTGCGTATAATGTGACATTACCATTATTTTTGGATGAAAGACCGGTTATGGTACTATCGGATTCACCATACATTATTGTTCCATCTGCAGAAATAACAGGTGTCTTACCCTTTTTATCAAGAGCAATATATGACAATGTATATCCTTTTTTGGTAGTATTTACAAGAGGAGAAACTAAAGCAGCTACATCGTCTGTATACTTTACTGAATCAGAATCATTAAGCTTTAGTGTCTTTTTACTGGAGTTATATGTTCCACCATTTGGTGAATAGTTAAGCTTATAAGTATATGTTGTAAACTCAGCTTCAAGAGTCACATCTGATGTATTGTTTTTGTTTATACTTGTAACATAGCCTGCTTTTGATACTTTTACATTACTATTTGTACCAACCAGTTTCCATCCTTTAAATACATAAGTTGCCTGATTGATCTTTGAAGGAGTAAATGCTTTACCATAAGTCTGGCTTTCAGTAGTACCCATTACGCCGAAACTTCCATCAGAAACTTCTGTTCCATCAAGAATATAATTTGTTGAATAGGTAATTTCATTAGTGTTGGCTTCCCAAATAGCATATATTTTTATTGACTTCTTGGTAGTTAAGCCTGCAAGAGTTGTTATAGCTGTATCGCCCTTAGCAGATGTAGCAAAGCCTTTAAATGTATATCCGTCTCTTTCCCAATCTGTAGGAAGACTTTCAAAACTATCACTCGAATCATTTGTTCCATCACTGTAACTAATACCTGTTAAAACAGTCTTAGACGGAACAGACTCTCCATCGCATTTAACATCTTTTCCATTTGGTACATAAGTAACTGAATAAGTAATACTTTCAAAATCCGCTTTTAGTATTACATCTGTTGCCGCACCCTTAATAAGTTTGTCTGCAGCTTCGTTCAATACATAATCTTCAGAATCGGAGGATATTTCATTTCCACTTGAGTCTACCTGAATCCATCCGTTAAATTTATAACCTGTTTTACTTGCCTTAGGAAGAGATGTTTCTTTATTTTCATTTACTTTATATGTAGATATATTTTTTGAAAGTTTTACATCTTC
>JAILBM010000348.1 GCA_024680925.1 Butyrivibrio sp. | reverse complement strand
TATTATCCTTATGCCAAAGAAATGCGCCAGTGCAAACAATGTCTCAAACACGTTCTTTTCCTCAACATTTTTTTCACTGACAAGAATATGCTTCTCAAAAAGATAATCCTTATATATTTCCCGCATATCTCCATCCTCCGCTATTATTATCACAAGAAGCCGACGAATCTTGCCGCTATCATCCCAACTGAAGAAGTAAGCGGCAATAGCTGTCGGCACATAATATGGCGATATTACCGGATTAAACATGCGCTCTACCAACTGAGCTACAGAACGTTTCCGTCCTGGTGGGATTCGAACCCACGACAACATGGTTCCTAAAGAAGTAAATCCGGTTAGCTGCCACAATACATCATAACTGATTCTTAAGTATTAAACAATAAACTCATAGTATCGTATTCTGTGTTTTCTTTATATAATCCTGCTTCGATATCACAAACTCACTCGCCTCAACAGAACTGGCTGTTGACGTCTTGTCATCTATAAGAAGAATAAACTCTGCTACAGGTTCCTGGTTCTCCTGAAATCCGCACGCCAACATCATTTTACGTGAACATTCATTTTCTACCCGAACTGTAGACACCAGTTGTTCCGGAAACACGGTTTCCTCCAGCATCCATTGTATTTTTATAACCACCATTTATTGTTTATTTCTATGTAGCGTCACATAAACGTTATAACCATATGGGTTAGTAGCTTGATCAAGTCCCCAATCATCGTGAACCTCTATTTGTCCGTCCTCTTTTATAAGGAAATCAAGTTCCTCTGGATCAAATGAATTATAATAATCATAATAAAATCCAAACAGAGCATCCTTATTGCCCCATAAATCCTTATAAATTGTTGGATACTCTTCTTTTAAAAGTCTGCGAATCTCTTCGGCGGTTTCATCGGCTGTCATTCCCGTCACATCTAATAGCGTCAATTCCTGTTTTGTTTGTTTATCATATGTATGATGTTCAAAAGAAATAAATGGTCCCGGACCATCTGGATTGGAATCATAATCATATATTTCAACACAGTATATTTCTCCATCATCAAAAACTATTTTCTCCGTATGTTCATTGTATGGATCATCTTTCTGAATGCTATCTTGTTCTGTATTTTTTTCAGTTTGATCCATTTTTTCTTCAGTCGATTCATTTGCCGAAATGCTATCGGCTTCTTTAGTAACAGCTTCATTTTTCTCATGATTATTACACGCAGATAATAAAGCTGAAACAAGAACAAGCCCAACAAGAATTCTTCTACATTTTATCATGCACCTTCTCCATAAAATAAATACTACTTAAATATACTTATTAATTTCTACAACATAAACGTTTCTATTAGTTATCTCTAGATTCATTTTCATTCATCACTTTCCGAATCGTATTCATTCTGGTTGTCGTAAACATCATTGGATCAAACAGACTGTATAAAAAACGGACTTCCTTTTCATCGATTCCCAGTAACTCTGACACCTCCCATATTGCGTTACCGGGAAAATCGTATTTCTTTATTACTTCAATCAAATCTGCATAACGTTCAATAAACAAAATGACCAGTTCTGCCTCTCGTTTTTCCTTTTTTCTCATTTCATCTATATCATCGCGTTTCGTTGCGTAAGGAATTACGTTTTCAGCATTAATACCACCCCAGACCTGAATCCAGAACATAGCATCATGTTTTGCTTCCTCCAGCGATTCATAAGAACGAATAAATCTGTCACGTGTATTAACAGATAAACAAGAAAGAAAGCCTCGATATTCCTTTTCCAACTCTTCACGCAAAGATCCATCTTGATACGGCGGTATTTCAAGTGGCCCTCGTATATCCTCAAAATAATGATAGAACAGATTATACGCTTCAATTTTCGCATCAGAAGTATAACTTCCCGCACTAATCTGCTCGCGTTGGATAGTAATCGTCATCATAGCCCCGTCTATTCTTCCTTCTTCGTGCCTCCTGAAAAGTAAAAGATAATACCCTTCCAAAGTGATCATAGCGCCTTCCAGCGGAACCTGATTATTGCAATATAATTCTCTCCATGGATAAGCATCGGGTTTCAGACGCACAGCTTCAAAATGTTCTTCTGCTTTTTTTCTTTCCTCTTCCTCTCGTTCCCTAATCTCCTTTGTCTTATCGTAAAGAAAATATTCTTCACTGTCAGGATCAATCCCCAGCGAAAGCCAAACATAGTCCCACCAACAAGGATATTTTTTATTGAATTGTTTGGTCCCACCCTTAAGCACTTCCTCAAGTCTTTCTTTATACTCCTTGCGGATGTATATAGCTTTCCACATACCCCATTCCGAATGAAACCATTTTTCTTCTCCCTCTTCGCCTTTGGCTTCTGCCATAAACGGAAAATATGTCGCGGGGCAAAGCCAGTCACCTTCAAATCCATCCTGACCAATCTCATAGCGTTTTCCACCCCTTGTTAGAAGAAAAATATCACCTGGACCTCCCATACCGGAGCCCATACAATAAGAAAATGCTATCACTTTTTCAAACAGTTCTTCATTTAAATCTTCAAACACAAATGACATATATGCCCCCCTTTATTCTGTCCGCTCTGTTATTTCTTTGGGTTATTCTTTTTCATTATCACTATGCCAGTTTAAAACAAACTTTTTCCT
>JAILBM010000162.1 GCA_024680925.1 Butyrivibrio sp. | reverse complement strand
ACTTTTTGTCGCTTTGCTCCAAAAGTCATGCAAATAGGCCATTTGAAGGCGACTAACGTCGCAGGGCCTATTTGCCTCTTGAATCATATTCTTACGAAACCCGCAGTAAATGCGGATTTCTGTAATTAACGTACAAGAATATATATTAATTAAAAATATCAGGAGAGCGATTACCAAAGGTAATCTAAAAAAAATGAAAACTACATCTAAAGACAATACCGCTTTAAAAATTGTTATTTTATCTTTAATATCAGGATTAATCCTGTCAGTATGTCAGGGGATTCCTTTTATAGTAAATGCCTCCCATGGTGATCATGTTTTTGCCATGAGCGTAATAATTGCCATATCAATTGGACTATTTATCCATCAAATGGCAAATCAAACACTTAACACTGAAGCAAAATGCCTTTGGGTTTCTTTCTTCGGAATACTTACAAGAGCTTATTATATTTTAATGGCTGACATAACCTTTTTACAAAACGATGCAGGTACATATACAGGTTTTGCCACCGATACCATAAATGATGGTCATATCGGATATATTGAATATATATATAAATTCGGATCTCTTCCAAATATGGATCCTTACCAGTATTTTGGATATTATCATCCCCCTGTTCATCACATTATAGAAGCTATCTGGCTGACTATACAAAGATTAATAGGTGTAAATGAGAGTTTTGCCTTCGAAAATCTGCAGATACCGACTTTTATATACTCCTGTCTGTGTATGGCCGTAATGTATCGCATTTTAAAGCTTACTACCGTAGAAAAAAAATATTTCCCAATCGCAATGACAATATTTGCGCTGCATCCACGTATGATGGTGCTTGCAGGTTCAGTAAACAATGACTGCCTTGCCCTTCTTTTACTGGTTTGCACAATATGGAGAACTCTGGAATGGTTAAAGGATGATTCACTCAAAAACATTATTTTAATTGCCCTAAGCCTTGGATTTGGAATGATAACAAAACTGAATGTGGCTATCTGTGCATTTTCCATAGCCTGTCTTTTCCTTATAAGATTAGTCAGATGCATTAAAATCGGTAACCTTGTGGAAACCAAAAAATTATTTATTAAATATGTGATTTTCGGAGTAATCTGTGTACCTATCGGATTATCTTATATAGTACGAAATCTTATATTGTTTGGCGAAAAACCCGGGATTCCTTCCCCCGCAATAATACAAAGTGAATCTGTCATGTACACCGGGGACTATTCTGTATGGTCAATACTTGGTATCCCCAATGATTTAATGATTGGCTGGCCATTTCACGGAATAAGTGCTGCCTATGAGCACAATACCTGGATAATTTTATTTAAGACCTCTCTTTTTGCTGAGGAATATCCAGCCGGATTAAATGATTACGTATTGTCAGTTGCGCAAATTGCATACATAGCTGCCATGATCGTGGGCATAGGTGCTACATTGTATTTCTTTACAGACCTTTTGACAAACCTTATGCGTAACAATAAAGGTACATTAAAACTGGTTTCAACTGAAGATTCCAATGAAACCTCAATGGATAGAAAAATATATGGTGATAAAAATCTATTTCTATTATTAACCTTCACCTTTATGCTTATAAGCTATTGTATGTTTATATTTAAGTACCCCTTTACCTGTAGCAGTGATTTCAGATATATGGTTGCCTGCCTTATATTTATCTCTATCGCCTACGGCAAAATGCAGACCTGTCTTAAAAAGAATTTTGCATCCAAAAAGTTGTTATTCCTTTTGAATTTTGCCCTTGGAGCCATGCTTATAGGCTCTAATATAGTATTTATGTTCTGGAATGTGTTATAAAGCCATAAAATGAAATAAAGCCCGTTTTGCAGGATAATCTTATGTATTGTCCTTGCAAAACGGGCTTTTTTTAATTATTCATAATTTATTTATCATATCTTTCCGGCTATATAATTTTTCATTTGTGCTACATCCTCGCCTGTGCATGCATCCGGATTATATCTGGCCTTTTCATATATGGTATGAATCTTCCATAATACATCCTCTTCCCTGTTTTCTTCAAAATAAGTACTACCCTTTGCTACAAGCTCCAACTGTCTTGGAGTATGATAATTTTTTATATCTCCTGCACCCGGAAGTTTTTTAATGTATTTAAAATACATTTTTCTTATACGCATATCAGGACTGCCGGCCCAAAATGGTATTTTTGTTCTGTCTTCAAAAGCCTTTGACTTTTCCTTTTTTCTCTCTTCCTTAGGAGAAAGAAAGACAGTTTTATCTCTGGATTGTTTCTTACCTGCTTCATTAAATTTTCTGTAGAAAGCTATAGCTATTTTATATACTACAAAGATAACCACAATTGCCGTAACAAAAAACATGGCAATTGTCATAGCATGCCAGAAGGCATCGAGAAATTTATTTTCCTTTTGTGGTATATCTTTTAAAATCTCAGCATAATCCACACCACCATGCTGAGTATTTTCTTCTACTACAGGAAGATCCGGTTCCTTTGGAAGTTTTGCAAAAAGCCATGTCAAAAATGCTATGACAGCATTTGAAACCGTTTCATAAATCTTTTCACCATAATCTGCAGCTATAGCAATTAATGACATCACAACAGTTATAATACAGGATATAATAACCATCATTCTGTTTGTTGAGCTGATCTGATCATAGGGGACCATATTCTGACCTTTTAAAATCAAAAAGTGCCTTTGCATATTGAACTCATTGTATAAAATTACCGCCAATACAGCCGTAACAATAACAAAGATCAGGGCCATCAAATATAAATGATGATTTCCTGTAAAATATCCGATTACATACAATGCCACATAATAAAAAATGATAGGAAGCTTAGGATATATCGTATCATTTCCCGTCATGTATCCGTAATAAGATATAAGAATACAGGCTGCTGCCACAACCACTCTTGGTCCAAATCCCACTGTAAGATTTGCCAGAATCACAAGAATGACAAATGCTATAATTCTTCCAAGGGTATATAAAAAAAGTTTTCCGCTATTAACAAACAATGTGTCATTAAGAATAATAAATACGACTATGGAAAGATTTCCTATAAGCAACGTCTTAGTAGCATCAAGATAATAGGTCTGTATCATCCACACCAGCATAAATGTCATACATATATTATTTAGTATTTTCAGTATATCTAATTTAGTCAGCTGCATATATTTTCACCATCATTCATGCAATACCTTTATAAAATCAACGTTATCATAGTTATTCAGTTTTAGTTCCATACTCTTAGTCAGAGGCAAAAGCCACATGATCCGTCCTGCGTCGGCAGCAAGGCGGCTTGCCATGATGGCATTTTCTTCACGCTGGCTTGTAGAAATAATAATATAAGTAGCATTTTGATTTTTCTTATATATTTCACTTTCTATAAGCTCAGGGAAGGAACTTTTTTCCTTACTAAGATCAATTCGGGAAAGTGCTTCAAGGATTGTTATAAGATGTCCTCCGGAAGCGCCTTCTTCAATTTCAACTCTTTGACCGGTTATCTGATCCAATCCATTAGAACTAAGGCCTACAGGAACATGTTCGTTTATCATATGAGAAGCAATTGTTGCCGCAAGTCTTATACAATCCTCTATAAGCTCCGTTTCAAATAATATGGCAGGCTCTTCAACGTTTAAAAGTATAATAACCTGCTGGCCCGATGTATGATCGTGAAGATTAACCTTTAAAGCTCCGGTTCTTGCAGAAGCTTTCCAGTTAACATCAGACATAGGATCCGTAACTGTATATTCTCTTATTCCTCTAAAAGTAAAATGATCTTCATAAAGCCTTCTTTTGGATAATATCTCACCCATAAGCTGCTTATATACAGGTTCAAAGCTTTCACCACTTATATACTTTGGATAAACATACATACTTGTATGCTGTTCAAGCTCCATATATTGAACTGACCTGCTGAAAAGATCAGAAGCTGATAAACTGGTGGCAAGTATGGTATAAAAACCACGCTTTTTGCAATCTATATTTAGTTTTCTTGTAAGTTTTTCGTAAAATCTGATACTGAATACATCATTAATAGTTGTACGGTCTGTAATGGTCATATTTGAAGCATCTATAAAATCAAGGCCATTTTGAGTTTGAAATCTTGCCTGCAGAATATGAAGGGGCAGGAAATTTCTGTTGGTTATTTCTTCTTCCAAAATTGCCCTGTCTCCCTCAACAACCGGTTCTGATTGAAAACGTAATTTAACCTTTAAATCTCTGTTCCAATATTTTCTATAGATAGCTTTTTCAAATACAAAAAGCAGAACCAGACCAATGGGTATTAAAAAAATTGGCATAGCACCCTCCGGTATTGGTTAAATTATTTTCAATTATCAAATGCTTCAGTTGGTACAGGAACCTGTTCAAGAATACTTGCTATAATAGCCTTGGCTCCGGCGGTATTACCATATCCCCTTGTAAGTACCAGTCTGTGAGCAAGAACCGGGCCTGCCAAAACCTTAATATCTTCAGGCACTACATAATTTCTTCCCTCTGACATGGCATATACCTGTGCACATCTATATAAAGCAAGAGTTCCTCGTGGACTTACTCCTGCTGCTATATCATCTCTTGAACGTGTAGCTGCTACAAGATTTGCAATATATCCCTTAAGGGATGCATCCACCTTTACCTGTAAAGATTCTTCTCTTAATGCAATAATTTCCTCTGCACTTACTACTGCTGTAAGAGAGTCAAGAACTGATGCAGACCCCTTTTCAAATCGCTCCATAATCTTTATTTCCTGCTCCACATCCGGCATACCGACAGAGAGCTTCATAAGAAATCTGTCCAGCTGTGCTTCAGGAAGCGGAAATGTACCTGATGTTTCAATAGGATTTTGAGTAGCTATAACAAAAAATGGCTCTTCCAGCTTTCTTGTTACACCATCAAGGGTTACCTGTCTTTCTTCCATACACTCAAGCAGTCCCGCTTGAGTACGTGGTGTTGCTCTGTTTATTTCATCTGCAAGCAGAATATTACAAAATACAGGACCCGGGTTAAATACAAATTCACCCTTATTCATTTGGTATACATTAAGACCTGTGATATCTGACGGCAAAAGGTCAGGTGTAAACTGAATACGATTGTATTTTACATCTACTGACTTTGCCAAAGACTTGGCAAGAACTGTTTTCCCGGTTCCCGGAGCATCCTCCAAAAGGACATGTCCTCCTGCAACAAATGCTGTCACAACCAGTTTGATAATATCATCCTTACCAACAATTACTTTTCCAACATTAGAAATAATGCTGTCTATCTTATTTTTTCCTTCCATACCTTCTCTTCCTCCATCACAATTCATGATATATAAATAGTATGACTTTTTATCGCTTTGCTCCAAAAGTCATGCAAATAGGCCATTTGAAGGCGACTAACGTCGCAGGGCCTATTTGCCTCTTGAATCACTTTCTTACGAAAACCGCAGTAAATGCGGATTTCTGTAATTGACTTACAAGAATATATGCTTATTTCTCCCCATATCACCTAATTATCAGATAAAAAAAGTCCAATGTAAATAGATTTTATTTTACATTGGGCTTTTTACACATCATTAACTATTTAATATAATATAAAATTCGATTATTCGATATCATCTGCTTCACCAACAGGTTTTCCACCTGTTGCAAGCCATTTAAGATAAGCATTGATAAATGGGTCCAGCTCTCCATCAAGTACACCATCAGCATTTGATGATTTTTCTCCTGTACGTGTATCATTTACCATTGTATATGGCTGTAATACATAGGAGCGAATCTGGCTTCCCCAGGCATTATCCTTAACTTCTCCACGAATGCCATCAAGCTTGGCCTGATTTTCTTCTTCTTTTAACATAACCAGCTTAGCCTTAAGCATCTGCATAGCCTTGTCTTTATTCTGGAACTGTGATCGTTCATTCTGACAAGCTACAACTACACCTGTAGGAATATGTGTAATACGAACAGCAGAGGATGTCTTATTAATATGCTGTCCACCTGCACCTGAGGAGCGATATGTATCCACCCTTAAATCCTCAGGTCTGATTTCTATATCCACATCTTCTTCGATATCCGGCATAACATCCATGGAAACAAAGGATGTCTGTCTTTTGCCCTGTGCATTGAAAGGACTGATACGTACAAGACGATGAACACCTTTTTCAGACTTAAGATATCCATAGGCATTTGTTCCATTTACCTGGAAAGTAATGGACTTAATACCGGCTTCATCTCCATCAAGAGTATCAAGAACTTCAACAGTAAATCCCTTACGCTCTGCCCATCTGGTATACATTCTGTAAAGCATTGAACACCAGTCACAAGCCTCTGTACCACCTGCACCGGCATTTAAACGAAGGATAGCATTATCCTTGTCATATTCACCGCTGAGAAGATTGCTGATACGGATATCTTCAAGAGTTGCTTCAAACTCATCAAGCTCACCTCTTATTTCTGCTGCCATATCTTCATCATCTACACCTTCAGCATTCTGCATATCGATAAGTCCGATAATATCATCATACTGACCATGGAGCTTTTCCATATTTTCC
>JAILBM010000323.1 GCA_024680925.1 Butyrivibrio sp. | reverse complement strand
TGTAAGAGATGTTCACAGATTAAAGAAAATGACTCAGGAAAAATATCCGGGAGTACCATATATAATTCTTGGGCATAGCTTTGGCTCCTTTGTTACAAGAGAGTATTTATCCCGCTATGGAACAGGAATACAGGCAGCTATTATAATGGGAACCGGATGGACTCCGGGAGCTGCAATAGGATTTTTGAAGACTTTATGTTTTATTCAAAAGATTTTTCTTGGAGATAAGCATCATTCAAATTTTGTTAATTCAGTTGGCTTTGGAAGTTATTTAAAGAAAATTGACAATCCGCGAACTGACTTTGACTGGCTTTCTCATAATGAGGAGAGTATAGATGCTTATATAGCCAATCCGGCAGATAATTTTGTATTTACGGTAAACGGATTCAGAACCATGGCTGAGCTTTTATCCAGAGTTCAGAATACTGATAAGATGGAAAGAATACCTAAGGATCTACCGATTCTCCTCATAGCAGGAAAAGAAGATCCCGTAGGAAGCTATGGACAGGCCGTTGAAAAACTATACAATATTTACAAAAACGATTTAAACATAAAATCAGTTGATTTAAAGCTCTATGATGATTTAAGACATGAAATACTAAATGAGACAGACAGGCAGAAGGTTTATGAAGACTGCCTCGGCTGGATTCTTGAAAAGTCTGGTAATTAAATGGAGACGAAAAATGAACTAACAGGTGCAGACGTTACAATCCGAAATGCCTATGAATCAGATTGGGATGAATCAATGGCACTGGCCTGGAAGACCTTTATGGAATACAATGCACCTGGTTATTCTCTTATCGGAATTAGTAATTTTAAAAACTTTATAAATGATGATGTACTACATAAGATGTTCATTATGGGCAACTATCAGTTGATGGTCGCAAGAAAAAAAGATGGGCAGCTTATAGGAATGCTTACACTACGAGACAGAAATCATATATCACTACTGTTTGTTGATGGTGAATACCACAAAAATGGAGTTGGAAAGGCATTACTTAGATTTGCTTCTATGTATGTAAGGGATGAAGAGGGCCTAAATAAGCTTACGGTTCATTCATCACCATATGCTGTAGATTTCTATCACAGATTGGGCTTTAAAGACATCAAGGGAGAGATAGTGCAGGATGGGATCAGAATTACTCCAATGGAGCTTAATCTGTGACTTGAGTACTTTTGGTAAGGAGAAAGGAAATTTATAGTATTATGGGTAAATTATTTGATTTAGACAGTCCGCTTATGCAATTTTTAACAAGAATGGCAGATTTAATGATATTAAATCTTGTTACACTTTTGTTTATGGTCGTTCCTTTTACGGGTGGAGCAGCTCTTACAGGAATGCATTATGTACTGCTTAAGATGGTTAGAAATGAAGAAAGCTATATATTAAAAAGCTTTTGGAAATCTTTTAGGGAGAATTTTAAGCAGTCAACCATTTTGTGGATAATTATATGTATAGTGGCAGTAGTACTTGGAATGGATTATTACATGCTCTATCAGATGATGGATGAATTTCCAAGAGCATATGTTATTGTATTATTTGCAGTTACTATATTTGCATATATGACATTTATGTATATATATCCATTACAGTCCAAATTTGTTAATACCGTACCAAGAACATTAAAAAATTCTGTAATGATGATGATACTTGGACTTCCAAGAACAATACTTATGGTAGTCATCAGTATTATTCCTATAATACTTCTTTACTTTTTTGATATTAAAATCATTCCGCTCCTTATGTTATTTGGATTTTCACTTCCGGGATATGCAATGGCATTTTTGTATAACGGATTGTTCAAAAGATTCGAGCCTGCGGAGGAGCCTGAGCTTAGCGAGGAAGAAGAGCTTAATAAAGCTATTCGTGCCTTGGATCAGGATGTTGAAACTGAAACAAATAATCAGGAAAACTGATTATATTATTACAAGTGTGCTATAGAACTTTAACGCAAGTTGTACAAATAAAAAAATAAAATCATACAAAATGTAAAGACAAAATCTGTTAAAAGTTTACAGATTTTGTCTTTTTTTATGCGTTTTATTGACAATAAGTTGCGCATTGTATAAAATGACAATATGAAACCAGTTTCAAGTAAATATCCTAGACATTTTTACCAGTTACTTGTGAATGAATTATGACTTCTATTAACAAACAGTGAATAGATAAATGATTGAATGGCAATTTTCTGAAAAATAGAATATCAGGATATTTTATTTTTGGAAAGAAAAGAAACCGATTTCAAAAATGTGGGGAGAGCAGAATAAGTAATATTAGGAGGGCCTATGGGAAATAGTAATAAGGTTAAAACGGCCAGAAAAAAACCGGTATCTCAAATGACATTTGGACAGAAGGTATGGAGAAACAGAACACTTCTTTTGATGTGCATACCTGCAGTAATTTTCTTTATTGCATTTAGTTATGCTCCAATGCCAGGTATTTACGTAGCATTCGTTAAATACAATTATGGTAAAGGTATTTTTGGTAGTAAATTCGTTGGATTGAAGAACTTTGAGTTCCTCTTCCAGTCAGGAAAACTATTAGAACTGACAAGAAACACAATTCTTTATAATATTGCATTCATAGTACTTGGTAACTTCCTTGCAATATTTGTAGCTATACTTCTTAACGAAATGCAAAGTAAGTGGTTTAAAAAAGTATCACAGACAATGATGTTTTTACCATACTTCATTTCACAGGTTTTGGTAGGACTCCTTGTATTTAACCTTTTAAACTACGATACAGGTTTTGTAAATACAATCCTCAACAAACTTGGCATGGAACCCTGGGGACCATATTCAGATGCCAGTGTATGGCCGGTGCTTTTGGTAATCATACATTTGTGGCAGACGACAGGTTACAATTCAGTAGTATATTTTGCAGCCATCATGGGTATCGATGCTGAGATAATCGAAGCAGCAAGAGTTGATGGTGCCAATGCATGGCAGAAGATCAGATATATTATTCTTCCGGGACTTAGACAGACAGTAGTAATTCTTCTTCTATTTGCCCTTGGCGGAATTGTAAAAGGTAATTTCGGTCTCTTCTATAACATAGTTGGTAAGAACCCACTTCTTTATTCAACAACAGATATTATTGAGACATACGTTTATAGAGCAACAATGACAGACTTCAACTTTGCAACAGCCTCTGCAGTCGGTCTTTATCAGTCAATTATAGGTTTTGTAATGGTTATGGTAGTTAACCTGATCGTTAAGAAGATCGACCCTGACTATTCATTATTCTAATCAGGAGGAGAAAATAATGGCTAAGAAAAATTCAGATGACAGCTACATGGCTGGAACAAGGGTAAAAATAGGAACTTCAGATAAAATAATCAGAGGAATCGGATATGTATTCGTTACATTTTATGCACTTGCCTGTGTATTTCCTTTCCTTTTGATCATAGGAACATCTTTTACAAGCGAAACAGTAATCAGGTCTCAGGGCGTACAGCTTATACCTCAGGAATTCACATTAAGAGCTTATGAAATGGTTACAAAGGGCGGACTGATCTGGTGGTCATATGTGCTTACCATAACACTTACAGTGGTTGGAACACTTATAGGACTTTCAATTATATCAATGACAGGTTACGCACTTCAGAGAAAAGACTTTGTACTTAGAAATGTAATTTCATTCTTTATTTACTTTACAAGCTTATTCCAGGCAGGTCTTGCTCCATATTATCTTTTGATGACACAGACCTATCATCTTAAAGATAGTTATTTTGCAGTTCTTTTGCCACTTCTTATGTCACCATGGCTCATCATCTTGATGAAAAACTTTGTAAAATCAATTCCTTTTGAAATTACAGAGTCAGGTAAAATAGATGGCGCAGGAGATATGAAGATATTTACAGCACTTATTCTTCCAATGCTTAAGCCGGCACTGGCAACAATAGGACTTTTCCTAGCTCTTGGTTATTGGAATGAATGGTATCAGTCATCACTGTTTTTAAGTTCAAAGATTACTGTAGTTCCACTTCAGTACAATCTTTATAAGGTTGTAAATGAAGCACAGAGTCTTAAGAACTCAATTGCCGGTCAGTTCGTAACACTTGCGGATATCCCGACAGAAGGACTTAAGATGGCAACAGCTGTTCTTGCAACGGGACCTATTGTTCTCTTATATCCATTTGTACAGAGATACTTCATTGGCGGTATTACAGTAGGTGCAGTAAAGGGTTAATAAAAATTATATTAGGGTGTAACAAAAAATATGGTACTAATCTTCTCATATTGAGGGGTTGTATGTTAACTGCAATAATGCAGTAACAATATATGTTTTCATAGGAGGACAAAGAATGAAAAAGAAAATCGTAGCATCACTGTTATCAGTTGTTATGGTAGCAAGTCTGGCAGCATGTGGAAGTTCATCAACAGAGACAACAACTTCAACAACAGATACTCAGACTCAGACAGAAACAACAACTGAGACTAAGACAGAGACAGCTGAAACCACAGAGGCAACATCTGACACAGCTACAGAGACAGCAGCTGCAGATATTGACACATCAGAGCATGTAAAGATCACTTACATGACAACAGGTGGTAAGCCAACTAACGGCGCTACAGAGGAAATGCTTGAGCAGCTCAATGCTATTCTTACAGAGAAGGTTAATGCAGAGCTGGAAATCTACTACATTGACTGGACAGATTATCTTTCAGTTTACAATCTGACACTTGCTCAGATGGATGGAACTGTAGATCTTGTTGGTACAGCTACTGACTGGCTTGATGCATGGCCAAATGCCAAAAACGGTGCTTTCCTTGCACTTTCAGAAGAAATGCTTCAGACATATTGCCCACAGACATATGCTTCAGTTTCTCAGGAACACTGGGATCTTTGTAAGTATGACGGCGAAATCTATCTGATTCCTGAAGATAATTACGCACAGTGGACAAACCACGGATTTGCTTACAGACTTGACTGGGCTAAAGAAGCTGGTCTTACAGATGGTGTTAAGAGCTGGGAAGACTTAACAGAATACTTCAAGTATGTTAAGGAAGCTTATCCAGATATCACTCCTTGGGATTCAGATGGTACACAGTATGCAACTATGGTTGGTGGATGGATTACATCACACAGTGACTATGTATCAATCGATGGTCTTAACTCAGGCGCTATGTGGGGTGGTACAAAGGATGACCTTTACACAATCTACAGCCCATACATGACAGATACAGAATCTCTTGTAGAGTTTGCAGAACTCATGAAACAGTGGGATGAGATCGGTGTTTGGAAAACAGACGTTCTTAACAATACAGTATCACAGAACAGAGATGACTACCGTATCGGACGTGTAGCTGCTGAACAGCACCACACACAGACATGGACAGATCTTTGCTCAGCAACAGAAAGCAACACAATTTACCAGGATGATGAAGATGCTGAAACAGGATTCTTCTACTTTGGTGAAGAGACAGGAAACGTAGTTGCACTTTCAATCACACACGGTGCTATGGCAGTATCTGCTGCATCAGCTAACCCTGAGAGAGCTCTTATGGTTTATGATCTTATCAGAAACGATGAAGATTGTTACAGACTCTTCAACTATGGTATCCAGGGCAAGCAGTGGGATGTTAACGAGGAAGGCCTCAGAATTCAGCCTGAAACATATAACTCAGACACAGATGCAATTACAACTAACTTCTGGTGGGGACGTAATGACGACCTTGAAATCAAGGATGCTACAAAGAACTGGGATGCTATCGATGCTCTTTATGCTGAGTATGATTCAATCAAGATTGACTATCCTTATGGACAGTTCATTCCTGATGTAGATAACATTCAGTCTATGATTAACAACATTTCTGAAATCCATACTAACTACATGAAGCAGATTGCTTTTGGTAAGTATTTAGGAACAGCTGAAGAAATCGTAGCTGAGTACCAGGCTGCTCTTCAGGCTGCAGGTATTGATGAAGTAACTGCAGAACTTCAGAGACAGGTTGACGAACTTTACAAATAATAATAAGCATTAAAAGATATAGGGGCGTGTTTCGCACGCCCCTTTTTTAAAGAAATAATAATTTTTAAAAAAGCTGAATATAGAGGATTTAGCTTTTTTAAAAGCTATTATATATAGCTTCTTTGCATAACTATTGGATTAAATTGACAAAAAGTAAAAAATTGTGGGGAGAGATATGCAAAAATTACTTCAAAGAAATGTAAAGTTCATATTAAAGGATGTAGAAGATGCCTGGAATACCCATTTGGATGATTCTGACTGGGAAGATGTGGTATTGCCTCATGACTGGGCTGTTACAAGATCTTTTTCGCAGAATAATTCCAGCGGAACAGGATATCTTCCCGGAGGAATAGGATGGTACAGAATACCTTTTGAAATGCCGCAGGATGCATCGGACTATGATATTACAGTATGCTTTGAAGGAGTATATAAGCATGCCTTTGTATGGTGCAATCAGTACTATCTTGGAAACTGGGCTAATGGATACACATCTTTTGACTTTAATATATCCCATGCAATATGGCCGGGAAAAAAGAATATATTGACAGTTAAAGTATGCCATGAAGATATTGCGGATTCCAGATGGTATACAGGTTCAGGTATAGAAAGAGATGTAAAGCTCTTAATTCAGCCTAAGGTGCATGAAATAGTCAAAGAAAGAGTTTTCAGAGTAAGTAAAATACAGGGTGATTTTGCAGAAATAGAAACCGGGCATGTGATTGTTAATAAAAAGGATCAGGAGAGTACCTATCGAATCACAGATTATGTAGCAGGTAATGAGAGAATATCCCAGGTTGGAAAAATCGGACCGGGGGAGAAGGTAAAAGTCACTCTTAAGTACAATGTAGATAATATTACGAAATGGTCTCCTGAAAATCCCAAGCTATATGAATGGAAAACAGTTGTAGAGAGTGAAAAAGTAAAGGATGAGAATCATTGCAATGTAGGAATAGTAAAGACTGTATTCGACCCTGATAAGGGATTTTTATGCAATGGAGAATCCATGAAGATAAAAGGTGTATGCCTTCATGAAGATGCAGGCAGCTTTGGAAATTCAGTACCTAAAAATATATGGAAAAGACGCCTTGAAAAACTTAAAGAAATGGGTAGTAATGCTATCCGTATGAGTCACAATCCACACTCAGAAAGTCTATATGAGCTTTGTGATGAAATGGGATTTTTTGTAATAGATGAAATCTTTGATGAGTGGGAAGGTCCCAAAAATAAATGGTGGCATGGTCATAATGTATATCCGCCAAAGCATGAGGGATATTATCTGGACTATCCGGTATGGCATGAAAAGGATGTGGAAGCTTTTGTTAAGGCAAGGCGCAATCATCCAAGTGTAATAATGTGGAGTATCGGTAATGAAATAGATTATCCTAATGATCCCTATTGTCATAAGAGCTTTGGGGAAATGACAGGTAATAATGATGCAGGAAAACCGGTTCAGGAAAGGCAATATGATGAGCAGCGTCCAGATGCCGCAAGGCTGGTGGCTCTTGCAGAGGATTTAACGGCTCTTGTAAAAAAATATGATACCACAAGACCGGTGTCCCTTGCCTCGGCATTTCCTGAATTATCTTCTAATACAGGACTTTTTAACTGCCTTGATGTAATAGGTTATAACTATAAAGAGCAGTTTTATAAAAATGATCATAAGAGATTTCCGGATAAACCGATTTTTGGAAGTGAAAACGGGCATGATTATAAGCAGTGGAAATATGTTGTGGATAATGAATATATTTCAGGACAATGTCTGTGGACAGGTATCGATTATCTTGGTGAAACAAAAGGATGGCCAGAACATGGTTCAAGAGCAGGACATATAACAACCGCGGGTTTTGAAAAGCCTGACTTTTATTTAAGAAAGAGCTTTTGGAATGAAACGGAGCCTTTTGTAAAGCTTGCAACCTGCCCGGGGGATACTTCTGACTGGATGGAGCTCAGAAGCTTTTCCTGGAACTATGATGAGGGAAGTGAGATAAAAATAGAAGCCTACAGCAATATGGATGAGGTAGAGCTTTTTGTAAATGAAAAATCTCTTGGTAAGAAAAAAAGAGATGAAAAAGGTAAATTCAGCTGGCTAACCACTTATGAAAAGGGTATTATCAAAGCTGTTGCAAAGGATAATGCAGGTAAGGTATACGAGGATGTACTGAGAACAGAAAATTCCGGATGCAGAACCGTTGCAAAGCTCCTAGATGAAGATATAACTGCAGATAATGTAGCCTATGCTCAGATTGAATTTACTGTACTTGATTCAAATGATAAAGTGGCACAATCAGCCCGGGTTCCGGTAACTGTAGAGACTGAAGGCGAAATTTCTTTTGCCCATATGGATAATGGAAATCTGGCAGATACCACAGATTATACCTCTTTAAAAAGAAATACCTATGGCGGAAGGCTGATGGTATATGTGAGAAATACAGGAAAAAGAGGAAAAGCTGCAGTTACATTTAAAAGCGAGTTTGGAGAAAATAAAGTAGAATTCGAAATATTATAATGAACAGATGAGGTAAGTGGAAATGAAGGGAATAGAAATTAAAGATAAATTCTATTTTGATGGAGAGCCGTTTAAGCTTATATCCGGCGCTATTCATTATTTTAGAATAGTCCCCCAGTACTGGGCAGATAGATTGGAAAAGCTACGTGCTATGGGATGTAACACGGTAGAAACCTATATTCCCTGGAATATGCACGAACCTAAAAAAGGTGAATTTAACTTTGAAGGAATGCTGGATATAAAAGCATTTATAGAACTGGCCAAGGAAATTGGATTATATGTGGTTTTAAGACCATCACCTTATATATGTGCAGAATGGGAACTGGGCGGACTTCCTGCATGGCTTTTAAAGGAAGACGGTATGAGATTCAGATGCACCTATGAGCCATATCAGAGGGCTGTAAAAGAGTATTATGACGTTCTTATGCCTTATTTAAAGCCTTTTATGTATGATAATGGCGGACCTGTTATTATGATGCAGGTAGAAAATGAATATGGCTATTACGGTGATGATACAGAATATATGGAATGGATGAGAGATCTTATCAGAAGTTATGATATAAAGGTACCTCTTTTTACATCAGACGGACCGTTTCCGGATGCTTTTCCACTTGGCAAAGTAGAGGGACTTTTGCAAACCGGAAATTTTGGTTCAAGAGCTCAGGAAAGATTTGAGTTTATGAAACAATATGTAGACGGCCCCCTTGCCTGTATGGAATTCTGGCTTGGATGGTTTGATAACTGGGGATGCGGCGAACATCATACAACCAGCGCTGAAGAGAATACCAAGGATTTTGCATATATGCTGGATCATGGCAATGTAAATATTTATATGTTTATTGGCGGCACAAACTTTGGATTTATGAATGGCTCAAATTATTATGACGTGCTTACACCGGATGTTACAAGCTATGACTACGATGCAGTTCTTACAGAGGATGGTCAGATAACCGAGAAATATACAGCTTTTCAGAAAGAAATTGAAAAAAGATTCGGATTACCTGATGTAACACTTCACAGTAATATCACAAGAAAGGCGTATGGTAGTTTTGAACAAACAGGATATGTAAGTCTTTGGGACAGCATAGATGTAATCGGAGAAAAGCATCATAGTAAATATCCGGTATCTATGGAAAAGCTTGATCAGGGATATGGATATATTCTTTATCATACCAGCCTTTCAAAAATACAGGGAATCGGTGAAATAAGGCTCTTTGAAGCAAATGACAGAGCAAAAATATATGTCGATAAAAAGGAACTTACAACCTTATATGACAGAGAACTGTTAGAACCCCATAAGGTTGATCCGATTCTTTATACTCCTGAGGATGATACAACAATGGATATCCTTGTGGAAAATATGGGAAGAGTGAATTTTGGACCGTTTATGGCAAAGCAGAGAAAAGGTATAGACGGACCTGTAACAATAAATACACATCAACATTTTGATTACGATATTTATACCCTTCCACTTGATAATATTGAAAAGCTTAAGTTTAAGGATGAAGTATCAGATAAAAGTGAGCCCGGATTTTATAAGTTTACAGTTGACGTTGATGAACCTGCAGATACCTTCATAAACATGGAAGGCTGGGGTAAGGGATGCGTATTTTTAAACGGATTTAATCTTGGAAGATTCTGGGAAATCGGACCTCAGATGGCTTTGTATATACCGGGACCTCTGCTTAAAAAAGGTAGTAATGAGATAGTTATTTTTGAAACAGAAGGTAAGAGCAGGAATCATATCATATTAGAAGATAAACCGAATCTGGGACCGGTAAAAAAATAAAATGGCGGTAGAGCTATGGATGAGAATAAAAAGGTAACCATATATCGAATTGCCAAGGAAGCTGGAGTATCACCTGCTACAGTATCAAGAGTTCTTACCAACAGTGCTAATGTTAAAAGTGAAAAAAAGGACAGAATTCTTGAACTTATAAAAAAGTACAATTTTACTCCAAGTGCAGTTGCAAGAGGGCTTTCAGATACACGAAGCAGAATAATAGGAATAATAGTTGCGGATGTAAGAAATACATTCTATGCAGACATGTATGTTGCCTGTGAAAGAGCCGCCGATAAGGAGGCTTATACAGTTATGATGCTTAACTCCTTTGGTGATATTGAAATGGAGAAAAAGCAGCTTAGCAAATTAACAGAGTGGCGGGCAGATGCCATAATACAGCTTGGTGGTGCAGTCGATGACATGCAGTCAAACCCTGAATATGTTAAGCAGGTTAACTCTATAGCAGGTACAATACCTTTTGTGGTAACAGGTAAACTTGACGGAACAAATTGTTACAGAGTGCAGATAGATGCGGCAGCAGCCATGGATATGCTGGTGGAGCATCTGGTAAATAACGGTAACAAAAAAATTGCCCTGGTGGGTGGACGGATAGATGTAGAATCTACCAATGTAAAATATTATAGGTTTAAAGAACTGGTTGATACCTATGGGCTTAAGGACAGCCCCATGTATTTGGATAATTGGGGAGGATACACTGTTGAAGAGGGTATTGAAAGTATGGACTCTCTGTTTACTAAATTAAAGCTGGCGGCTGAGCCACTTCCTGATGCAGTTATATGTATAAATGACAATACGGCTGTAGGGGTAATGAAGAGTATAAGAAAGCATGGCTATAGAATTCCGGAAGATATTTCTGTTGTAAGTTATGACAATATTGATATATCAGAATTTATTGAACCGGGTATAACCAGTGTTGCATACGACTATGAAATATTTGGCAGTACTCTTATACAAACTGCCCTTGATGCCATAGAAAAAAAGGAAACTCCGCGAATGACATACATAAAACCCAAGGGGCTTGTTGTACGGGGATCCAGTAATTATAAAAGATACATGGCAAAATAATAAGGTAGTAAACGGCGGCACCAAACACTATGAAACGGGTTTCGTCAAAATGTACACAGCAAATATGATTTTTTCGTCGAGATGACAAATGAAAGCTGATTAATCTTTTTTTAATAAGCAATTTACCCAAGATTTATAAATATATTTGTATAACAGTGGCATAGATTAAAATTCTGGCTTTGGGTATACTATTAAAAGAACGGGGGACGTTCAATAATTTAGAAACTATTAAATAAGCCAATAATTTAAACGCGAGGAGGCAAAAGGTTATGGCAAGTTTATCACTTGAGAACATTACAAAAGTTTATCCTAACGGATTTGAAGCTGTTAAAGACTTCAACCTTGAGATTCAGGATAAAGAATTCATCATTTTCGTAGGACCATCA
>JAILBM010000308.1 GCA_024680925.1 Butyrivibrio sp. | reverse complement strand
GAAACAGTTGAATGGAATGAGTTGCTAAATAGATTTCCTAAAGATCGTAAGGACGTATATTTCACTCCGGAATATAATTTCCTTTATGAAGACTATGGAGATGGTTTAGCATTTTGCTTTGCTTATACTGAAGATAATAATATAGCATTGTATCCATTCCTGAAAAATTCTATAAATGAACTGGGCTATGAGTTGGATAAGGAATATTTTGATATTCAAGGTGCCTATGGTTATAATGGATTAATATCGAATACGGATAACTCAGGATTCCTGGCTAGATTTTGGAATAAGTTTGATGAATGGTGTAAGGATAATAACATAGTAGCAGAATTCATGCGTTTTCATCCTGTTATGAAGAACTATGAATTGGCAAAAGAACATTTTAATATGATCTACGATAGACATACTGTTTATCTTGATCTAACACAGTCAGAAGAGGATATTTTCGCTGGCTTTGACAAAGGAACTCGACAGCATGTCCGCAAGGCTGCAAAAACGATAGAGATTCGCCCTGTACAATATTCTGAAGAAAACGTGGAGGTTTTCAACCGTATTTACCGGGAGAATATGGAACATGTAAATTCTATTCCTTATCTATTCTTCAATAAGGAGCATTTCCGTAGGATGTTTCAGCAAAAAAACATTGAGTTTTTTATTGCCTACCAGGGTAATATTCCTATTGCCTGTTATTCAGGCCTGGTCTCTGAAGAATACTACGGAAATTATCTGAGGGCTTCATTGACAGAGTATAACCGAACGGGAGTCAATACACTGATGTATTGGTCTATGATTAAATCGGCAAAGGCTCATGGATGTCATTATGTTCATTTTGGTGGAGGTACAAGTGGTGACCCTGAAAATTCTTTATTGCATTATAAAATGAACTTCTCAAAAACTCTTTCTGATTTCTATATTGGTAAGAAGGTACACAACCAGGTAATATATAATGAAATAGTTAAACAATGGAAAGAAAAACATCCAGAAAGTTACGCTGAGCATAAAGTAATGCTTTTAGGATATAGAGAAATATAAAATGAATAAAAAGAAGAACAAAGTATTATGTATCGCAGTTCATGCAGACGATGAAACCCTTGGCTGCGGAGGAACAATTTTAAAACATAAGGCGCAAGGTGATGAGATTCATTGGCTCTTAATCACAGGACCAACGCTTAATCACCCTTCAAATTTCGATCAGGCACATATTGATGCTCGTGCAGAGCGTGTCAATCGAGTTGCAAAAGCGTATGGTTATGATTCATTGGAGTACCTTGAATTGCCAACTCAATTGCTTCACACTTTAGATTTACGTGATATCATACAGAAGATATCTGCCGTCATGAAAAAGATTCAGCCCAACATTATTTATACAATGTTTGCTAATGACGTGCATTCTGACCATCGTGTGGCTTTTGATGCTGTATATAGTTGCACAAAATCATTTCGTTATCCATTTATAGAGAGAATTTATATGATGGAAACGTTATCAGAAACAGAGTTTGCATTGGCAACTTCGGCAAACACTTTCTTACCTAATGTATATGTAGACATAACTCCTTTCATGGAGAAGAAGTTGGAAATCATGTCAATGTATCCTACAGAAGTTATGGAAGAACCATATCCTCGTAGTCTGAGTTCTATAAAGGCATTAGCCAGGGTTAGAGGAAGTCGTGCAGGTGTTATGTATGCCGAAGCTTTTCAATTATTGTACGAAAAAAGATAAATATGCTGTTTGTAAATCTAAATCAGGGCATGGGACTTCATCAGGCAGCCTTGGCTGATGCACTTTATAACATTCTTGGGAAGGACTTTGTATTCATTGAATTTGGGCAGAAAAAAAATGGCCAGTACGGAAGTTTTAAAAATTCATCCAAAGGTATCGACTATTACAAAGATCGCCCATATATATTGAAGATGTACGAGTCAAAGGAAAACGAACGACTTGCTAAAGAGTTGATTTCGAAGGCTGATGTAGTGAAGACTGGTGGCCCTTTAGATTTGACGTATCAAAGAATAAAAGATAACAAACTTACTTTTCGTTCTACTGAGCATATCATGAAAGGTCCTTTGTGGCGTGATTGGTTGAGGATATTATCAATAAACAGGAAATACAATAAAGTATCGATGCCTAACTATCGTCTTCTTTGTCAGAGTGCAAATGTTGCAAAAGAAATGCAATATTGTCTGTCTGATTGGCATGAGAAATGTTACAAGTTTGCGTATTTCACCAAAATACCAGAACTTAATATTGATAGTATAATAAGCACTCGAAGCTCCGACAAAATCCAAATAGTCTGGTGTGCACGTTTTATAAATTGGAAACACCCGGAACTCCCATTAAAACTTGCAAAGAAGTTGATTGATAGCGGACGTTGCAATTTTGAAATTCAGATGATAGGAGCCGATACCACACCACTTTGGCAGAAAATAAAAAATAAAGTTGAAAAGGAGCATTTGGAGAATCATGTTATTTTAACAGGAGGTATTCCAAATATAGAGGTTTTGGAGAGAATGAGAAAAAGCCACATTTTTATCTTCACTTCTGATAGAGGTGAAGGATGGGGTGCTGTTCTGAATGAAGCAATGGGAGCAGGATGTGCATGCGTAGCCTCCAACGAGATTGGTGCTGTTCCATTTTTGTTAAGCCATAAGCAAAATGGTCTTATTTTTAAATCAGGTTCTGTCTCTTCTCTTTTTGAAAATTTAGCATGCCTTTATGATAATCCAAATTTATGTGCAGAATATGGTCGCAATGCATATTCTACAATAACTACAGACTGGTCTGCTAACGTTGCAGCTGAACGCTTAGTTAAATTATCGGAGAGTATTCTTGGAGGAAATGAAATATCCTTTGAGGATGGACCATGTGCAAAAGCTTATCCAATAAATACGAATAAACTTTTATATTAAGATGACGAGTTCTATCAAAAAAGGAGCTATAATATCATATGTATCGATATTCTTAAATATCGTTATATCTTTCTTCTATACACCATGGATGATCAGACAAATTGGAGTGTCTGATTATGGGTTGTATAGCTTGATATATTCTTTTATATCATATTTTCTGATGGACTTTGGCCTACATCAGGCTGTTCAACGTTTTATTGCCAAGTATCGAGCAGAGAATGATGAGGATAAGATATCAAAAATGGTAGCAATCACAACAAAATGTTATTTAGCTATCGATATTCTTATTTTCATTATACTTTTTGTTCTGTATTTCTTCATATCAAACATTTTTACAGGCCTAACGACCGAAGAAATAGAACGTTTGAAAGAATTGTATATAATTGCCGGTATCTTCAGTGTCTTAAACTTTATGTTTAAGCCAATGAACGGCGCCATGATGGCTTATGAGTACTTTGTAGAGGAACGTTTATTGGAGATGGTAAATAGGGTCGGTACCGTTTTGCTTGTTTGTGTAGCATTATACATGGGAGCAGATGTGTTTGCACTGATATTGATTACTGGTGCTACATCACTTGTTGTCTCTATTGCAAAATACGTTGTTTTTCAATACAAATCAAAATTACATATCCAATGGCGATATTATAATAGAGAGGAGCTAAGAAGCGTATTTTCTTTTTCGATGTGGACATTTGTGGTAAGCATTGCTCAAAAACTGCGTGTTTCATTGGTGCCAACTGTTTTAGGTATCGTTTCAAATTCAAATGAGATAGCGGTTTTTTCTGTCGGTATGGTTATAGAAGGATTCATATTCACAATATCTAGTGCCTTGAATGGACTTTTTCTGCCCAAGGTGTCAAGATTATCGATTAATAATAACAAGACAGAAATAACAAAGTTGATGATACGGGTAGGACGTTTACAACTTTATGTTTGGGGATTAATTTTTTCAGGATTTTTTATTTTTGGCAATTCTTTCTTGCATTTATGGGTTGGCGACAAATTTATAAATAGTTATTATGTTCTTATTTTTATAGGCTTCCATTCGATTACAAGTTTAACACAATCTATTGCAATGGACTTAGTCTATGCGGAGAACAAAATAAGACATACTGCAAAATTAACTATCATTAGTGCTGTTATTGGATTTGTCATATCTTTCCCTTTAGCTAAATATTATGGTGCTATAGGAGCAGCTGCAGGCAGTGGTTTTGGTCTATGCCTATATCAAATACTTCTGAACATTTTTTACAGTAAAAAACTAAATCTTCAGATTATTAGTTTTTTTAAGGAATGTCATATTATGATATTGCCAACAATAATGACGGTTGGTTTTGTAAGTTACATTTTGGTAGGTTTAAATGATAATAAGAGTTGGCCAGTGTTGATTTCAGAGATTATTCTTTATTCCATTATTTATGTTTTTGTATTATATTATTTTAATTTTAACAGAGAAGAAAAGAATCATTTGATGATATTTCGAAATAAAAAAATATGAAGATAGGAATATTAACATACCATACACCTAGTAATTTTGGAGCAAATCTTCAAGCTTTTGCTTCGTCAAAATATTTTGAAAGTATAGGGCATACTGCAAAAATCATTAATTTTTGTTTAGAAGGTAATGGGGGAGAGATTGTCCCTGCAGAACAAAGAGAGGCCCATCGTTACTTTTCTCAAGAAATTTTAAATGTAACACGAATCGTCAAGACTGGAGAAGAAATATTAAAAGTTGTTGAAGAAGAAGGTTTTGATGTAGTAGCTATTGGGGCTGATGCAGTCTGGAGTAAAAGTAACCGTAAGCGTCTGGAGGTATTTCATGCAAATTGGCTATGGGGGTCAGAATTAGAAAAGAAAGTAAGAGTGATAGCATTATCACCAGCATTTATGGGAGCTGATTATCATGATTTAACTCCCACACAACGCCAGAACTTCAAAAACTCTCTTTTGAAATTTCATGATATAAACGCAAGAGACGAATGGACAAGAGATGCGATTAACAGAGAGATAATTGGATGTGAGTATATAAAGAAAATAAATCCAGATCCTGTATTTTTAATAAATTCTCTGTGCAAAAAAGAATGGGATAAGAGGGATAGCCAGATAGAATCAAATAAATATTATATTGTGTCTTTACCGAAAAATGACAATATGAGATTTGGTTTTATCAAAAGACTTTGGCTAAAACGGTTAAAAAAAGAATTGCATAATCGTGGTTACAAAATGGTTGAACTACCTACTCCCGATGGTTATTCTGGTTTTGATGACTTTGACTATATTGTGAAATATCCGATAGATCCGATGCAATGGTATTTATGGTTGAAAAATGCAAAAGGGTTTATAGGACTAAGATTTCATGCTATTGTCTCCTGCTTTTCTGCAGGTACTTCATTTTATAGTTTTGACAGTTATTGTTATTTGCCTAAATGGAAGAGATTTTTGAATCTTTTAGGATTTCATCGAAATGATCATAAATGGGCTTATAAAAGTAAAATACGTAATCTATTGGAAGGCAGTGGCTTTGAATCGTTCAGAATGAATGGAGCACAGTATTACACTTTAAATCCGATAAAAATAGTAGAAAAGATAGAGTCTGTAGAAACTGGAGATATTTTTGCCTTTAGAGATTGCATGATTGCTACTTTTAAATCAAATATGGATCAAGCATTAAAGGATTAGATTTATGGAACTTTCAATTTTAAATTTGGAGAACGAATGTACAGGTTGCGGGGCATGTGTAAGTATTTGCTCTCACCAATGCTTGAGTTTACGTCCTAATAGTGAAGGATTTTATTACCCTGAATACGATGATGAGAAGTGCATTGAATGTGGACTTTGTGAAAAAGTATGTAAGGCAATTCATCCTGAAGATAACAGGCCTGTTACTCGTGATTATATATACATATATCGTTCCCGTGAAGAGTCTACATTGGAGAAGTCTTCATCGGGAGGAGCCTTTACCAGCTTTGCTTTAGATGTCCTTAATAATAAGGGTATTGTGTTTGCGACAAGATATAATGCCGATACCAGACGTGTTGAGGTTGCAAATACTGACAATTTTCCGTTTGATTCATTTAGAAAAAGTAAATATGTAGAATCTTATGCTGGAGATTCCTATAAACTAATAAAAGAACAGTTAAAGAAAGGGCGTGATGTTTTGTTCTGTGGGACGCCTTGTCAGGTTGCAGGTTTAAAGAAATATTTAAAGACAGCAAATGTTGTTGATGATAATCTGATTACAATTGATTTTGTTTGCCATGGTGTACCTAGTATGCTATGTTTGGATAAGTTTTTAGAATTTGAAGAATCGGGTAAAAGTAAGATAATAGATGTCGATTTTCGTTATAAAGATTTTTCAAAGAAAAAAGTTGGATGGCATAATATGGTGTATTGTGAATATTTTGATGATGGTAGCAAGAAACTGCTAAAGCCATGGAATCTTCACTACCACTACTACTACTACTTGCCTTTTCTAGAGAACAAGAATTTAAGAAGAAGTTGTTATAACTGTAATCAAATCCTTGAATCTTGTGCAGACATATCTATAGGAGACTTTTGGGGAATAAGAAAATACAAATCTATAAAGGATGATAACAATGGCCTGTCATTTGTCCTTTTTAACAATAAAAAATTTGAAAAGACATGGTTAGATAGAAATAGTTCTGACTTTATTGAGAAGATTCCCTTTTATCCTAACGAGAAACAATACACAGCCAGAACTCATAAAACAGATTTTCAAGAAAGAGATTCGTTTTATCAATCTGTAAATAAACATGGCTATATTACTACAGTAAGGAGGTTATACCTAAAAAGATATATAGGTGATATGGTCAAGAAGTTATTAAAAAAAGTAGTGAGATAAAAGTGAAAATTTATTTTACTTCTTTCTTGACTTCAAATTAGAATATATACCACAGAAATTACACATAACAGTTAATTATAGAAATAGATGAAAAAAAAGATACGTTTAGCAATGATATGTCATTTCTCCACGGAGGAAGTTCGTAGGAATTTGCCATTAGACAATAGAAAACTATTTGCTTTAGCTCGTAGAATTTTACGTATGCCATCCAAGAAGAGGGGGTATACTGATATAGCACCATGGGATAAAAATATAATAGAAGTGTTAAGTCAACAGGAGGATATTGAGTTATATGTCATTTCTGCTCATACAGGTATGAAAAAATCATTTGTTGATTTTCAGATAGGTAATGTCTGTTATACATTCGTCCGTTGTGATTATGCGACATTATTTAAGAGAATTATTCCTAATGATGACTTATGGCGTTATTTAAACCCTATGACACCTGTTGTTCAGCGTAAAGTTAAAGAATTCAATCCTGATATAGTGATGCTTGTAGGTGCAGAAAATGCATATTATTCAAGTACAGTCATAGGATTGGAAAAAGATTTTCCAGTTTGTGTGCTCACGCAGACAATTTATAATAATCCAGACCGCTCAAAGTATGGTAATGTGGATAGTAAAAACGCAACAACTGAATTAGAAATATTTCATAGAATAAAACATATTGGTGTATATAGTGACATGCATGAAAATCTGTTACGTGCAATAGCACCAGAAGCAGATATATTTCGTTTCAGGTTCCCTTCAAAAGGATTACCTGATATTCATTATAATGGTAGTAAAGAGTACGATTTTGTAAATTTTGCAAAAGGTATGAGTTTCAACAAGGGATTTCATGATTCTATAAAAGCATTGTCTATTGTGAAACAAAAATATCCTAAAGTAAAATTAAATATCGTAGGTTCCTCAACTGATGATGTGAGAAAGGAGATTAATGATTTAATAATATCATTAGGTCTTCAAGATAACATTACTCATACCCCTACATTTAAAGAACAGAAGGATGTTTTATTACATATTCAGAAATCTCGCTTTGCAGTGTTGCCATGTAAAATGGATAATATTTCAGGCACTATGACACAATCAATGTTTTATGGTCTGCCGTTAGTCGTATATAAAACCCCAGGAACGCCATCACTCAATAAAGATAAAGAGTGTGTTCTTATTGCTGAACATAGTAACGTCGAAGATTTAGCACAAAAGATGTTAGAATTGATGGACAATTCTGAAAAGGCTGAAATGTTGAGAAACAATGCGAAGGAGTGTATTCTTAAACGTTTTAAAGAAGAAGAGGGAAATGCGGAAAGACTTATAAATGAATTAAAAAGAATCATTTCATATTATAATTGAAAATGAAAATACGCAGAATAGAGTTAACCAAAATAATTGATTTTCTCGACAAGAAAGTTATTAAAGTTGAAGGTGATATTTCTGAATCTTTTATAACTAATCTGGCTGAGGTTGAGCGGGTAAACGAAGACACTTTAGATTGGATTAATCCAGCTAAACAAAACAAGCAAGAAATTGCTCAAAATAGCAAAGCCAAAGTATTGTTGGTTGATGATTCTATAAAACCTATACCGGGAAAGGTCCTTATACATGTCAGAAATCCAAAGGTGTCTTTAGCGGAAATCGGAAATGAATTTTTTGTAGATAAAATTATACCCTCTATACATCCCACAGCTATTATAGATCCTGATGCTAAGATAGGTAAGGATTGTTGCATTGGTCCTTATGCTGTTATTGGAAAAGCTGTTTTGGGAGAGAATTGCATAATCGACAGCAATGTGCGAATATATGATGACGTTGTTATGGGGCATGACTGCGTGGTTAAGGCAGGAGCAGTACTGGGAGGTGCCGGATTTGGATATGAAAGAGATGAAAAAGGCAATAAATTCCGTTTTCCACAGGTTGGACAACTGATAATGGGAGACTTTGTTGAAGTCGGTTCCAATACGTGTATTGACAGAGGTGCACTTGCCGATACCGTAATCGGAGATTACACAAAGATAAATAACCTTTGCCACATTGCTCATAACAATAAAATCGGCAAGAATGTGACCATTACAGGATGCGTAAACATCTCTGGTTCAAATATTATAGATGATAATGTATGGATAGCTCCTAATTCTTCAATACGTGGATGGGTACATATTGGAGAAGGAGCTACTGTAGGTATGGGGGCTGTTGTCGTTAAAAATATTCCAAGTCATGAAACATGGGTTGGCAATCCTGCAAATAAACTGGAAAAGAAAAAATGAACGAGAAAATAAAAAGTATTATCATCCAACGTAATACTACGATTATAGAAGCTGTAAAACGGATGGATGCTACTTCAAGAAAACTCCTTCTTGTGATAGAGAAAGAGGATTTTCTTGGCGTTATTAGTATTGGCGATATTCAACGTGCAATTATAAAAGGCGTAGATTTAAACAATCCAATATCCGATATTATTAGGGATAAGTTTACTGTTGCATCAGTTCATGATGACAAAAAAGTAATTGCTAATAATATGAAGGAGCGTAAAAATGAGGTGATGCCAATATTAGATGACCAGAAAAAACTTGTTGATGTTATTTTCTGGGAAGATCTTTTTGAAGAAAAAAATCAAAAGAAAGGTGGAGATTTCAGATTGCCTGTTGTAATTATGGCTGGAGGACAAGGTACAAGATTGCGCCCTTTAACCAATATACTGCCCAAACCACTCATCCCGATTGGTGAACAGACCATGATGGAAGATATCATGGACCGTTTCGTGGATTATGGTTGCCATGATTTTTATGTTTCAGTAAATTATAAAGCTGATACTATAAAACGCTATTTCGATGCTTTAGACAATCCCAGCTACAACATGCATTATTTTCAAGAGGAAAAACCTTCTGGAACAGCTGGCAGTCTGCACTTATTGAAAGATAAAATCAGTTCTACATTCTTTGTTTCCAATTGTGATATTATTGTAGATGAAGATTATTCTGCAATCTTGGATTTCCATCGTCAGAATAAAAATGAGATAACAGTCGTTGCCGCACTAAAAAATTATGCTATTCCCTATGGAACGTTGGAGACGGCTGAAGGTGGAATGCTTACGGGATTAACTGAAAAACCCAACCTTACATTCAAAATTAATACAGGAATGTATATATTAGAGCCGCACCTTATTAACGAGATACCGGAAGACGAATTCTACCATATAACGTTCTTAATGGACAAACTCATAAAAGAAGGACGTAAGGTGGGCGTATTTCCAATCAATGAAGGCTCATGGACCGACATTGGTAACTGGGATGAATACATGAAATTTGTAAAATAACATTTAGCTATGTCAAGAGGGCAAAAGGTATTTTTATTTTTATCTCTGTTATATACTATTTATATAATTTTTCCGCTATTTTCTGATATGTTTGCTATACCAGTGTGGCTTCCCAGTATGGCAACAAGTGGGATTATCTTATATCTTTATCCGAAAATTCTAAGGAATAAATTATTTGTTTGGGCAGGGTCGTATGCTTTAGTTCTGGCTATCTACGTTATCGTTGGAAAACCTTTAAATATAGGTATAGGAACTGTTGCAGATAGTAAAAAGATATTTATAGAAATAGCATATATACTGCCAACGATCACAATCTTTTCTGCCCTGTTAGATAAAAAGAATGTTATTCTTATAAATAAATATATACTATCATCAACGATAATTTTTTTCTTGTCTTTTATTATAGCTTATCCATTAATGACAAGATATAATTCGTTAAGAGACGCTTTGGCAGAAGATAGGGCAAATTTTAAGGTTGTTGGATTACCAAGCTATCAGTTGATGCATGCATATACATTCCTGGTACCATCCCTGTGTTATGGTGTAAAGATGATGTGGGACGTGAAAGGCTACTTAAAATATATATTTATGGGCATGCTGGCGATTTGGTGTGTTATAATAAATTCTACATACGTAACTACAAGCCTTGTTCTTTTGTTTTTTAGTTTAGCATTTCTGGTTCTGTATACAGAAAAAATGAACGTACCAAATTTCCTCTTGTATTTTTTTATACTAATTATTATTTTTTTATTATATACTGCCGGATTTTTTGTAGATGTAGTAGATTACATATTACCTTATTTTAGTGATACAACAGTTGAGCCTAAACTGTTAGATTTAAAACGTTCTTTACTCCAGAATGAATTGACCGGGGACACTATAGTTGGAAGACAAAATCTTCATTATATATCTTTGTCTTCATTCTTTGCCAATCCGATATTTGGAACATCAGAAGTTGGAGGCCATTCTTCGTTGTTAGATCGCCTTGGCGGTATGGGACTATTAGCATTTATTCCTTGGATAATGATTTTTATAACA